>DOWV01000264.1:2765-5880 GCA_003519375.1 Bacteroidota bacterium | reverse complement strand
GCCTTTGCGTGAGAATCCTTCAGCTTGAAGCCGCTCCCCGCTCAAGCCATGAACTCCGTGATCAATCGAGCCCCCCAGTATGTGAGCCAGACGACTGCGAACAGCACAACGGCCTGCCACCTGGTTCTTCTTCCCATGTCAATTCTCAACCGCTTCCCGCTTGCCGCTTCAAGAAAGAGCACGATGAAGGACAGAAGCATCACGATGAAGACGGCGGGCCCCATCAAATGATGCCTGACGGATTCAATCAATTCACCATGTGATATCGCGTGGAGAGAACGGGTCATTCCACAGGTCAGACAGCTGTGACCCGTCAGGGCGTGGAATTCGCAGGTCGGAAAGGGAGAATCCTCCGGCGGAACCACGTAGACCGTCGCAATCATGACGAACAGAGCTGCGGCAAGCAGCGCCTTCGTCATTCGAACCTTGCGCATAGACGGGCTCTCCGGGCTTGTCTTTATGGCTGCCCTCATGCGATGGTAGTCTCGGTGCTGGCTGGCGTAGCGCTCTCCCTCGGGAATATGTGATACTCGGGTCCGAATTGCTCCAGGAATTCAACGCTGAACGCCCTCAGTGTATACGAGACTGGCAGAAGCACGACCGCACTGATATAAGGAAGTGCAAAGAGCAGAAATCCAACACAGCAGGTAGCAAACCCGACAATCACAATAGCAATTACGACAACCAGCAAGATGACAAACGTGAAGAGCGCATATCCGACAAAATAGAGCAGCCGGGACATCAAAAGAGTGAAGAACTTTCCGACGGCCTTGAGGGTCGTGATGCGGTATCTGTACATGATCGGAACAACAAAATCACGCAAAAGGAGGCTGATGAACCCGCTGAGAAGGAAAATGGCAATGAGCCCGAGGAGCATCAAAATGGCAGGCACGATCAGCGCTTTTTCGCCCTCGACGCCCTCGTAAAGCCCCTGCAGAGCGGTAAAACACTGAATGACGTACCCTGTTACGATCACCAATACAATGGCCGCAAGAGACAAACTCACGAGGAAGAGCGAATTCCCCTCTACCCTGTACTCATTCCAGGGCGCACGGACCTGGGACCGATCGTGGACTACGTTGTCGAGAAACATGAACTTCCCCCGGGAGCTCCACCAGGCGACAAATACACCGAGAATGAGAATCAGGAACACGCCAAAGGCAATGAGGATTGCCCACCCGGGATTTTCGGTGAGCCACTCCGCCGCTTTTTGAGGAAAGTACAGAACGTCCTCCCAATGGACCATCCCTCCGTCTTTTCGACCAGAGTCGGCACCTCCATGAAAATCTGTGAGCCCCGACAGAAACGCTGTGAACCCGACAACGAACCATTTCTTCAGATCGAAGGGATTGAAAAGCGCCTTCTTCATACGAGCAAATCCGCGTGAGAATGGTTCAACGTATTGGATAGTCACGGTGCCTCCTGTGATATGAAGAGAATGGACAGATCCTGCCTGCAACCAGCCAACACCAAAGTAAAAAAAGCAAATACCATTTGCGACAATAAGACAAAGCCCTCGACAGCAGTCAGTCGCATAATTGAGAAAGCCCAGATGGACAGGCCATTTTCCCTCAAGGTTACCTCGTTCTTGTATTCCTGAACCAAATCAGTGCATGGACATCAGCGATGCACTTTCAGCCTGTAAAGATAGATGTTGTCTCTATTATTCTATCATTTCATCGTTTCATATCGGCACGAGTCTCGAACAAAGACAGTTCGGAAAGAACTTGTGCATTACGACTTCGCGCGGAAACAGGCTGGAATCCATACATTGATCACTCGGCGTGCTGGTCAACTGAGGTGCTACAGTCTTCTGACGTAGTCTTGAGGAAAAAGTTGGCCGAACTACGCGGGAATGACCACCTCCGGCCACGAAAAACCCTCAACTCCGCCATTCTGTAAGGGATCGCCAGATTTGCGAAAACCAAGCATACACTCCCTGTCATCAATGAAGCGACGTTCTGGAACGGCAGGAACGCCGGGATATGTGCTCGGGGAATCAGAGACTTGCCGACATGATCTGACGCAATTGTTATATTGTAATCGGCGCACCATCAGATCGTTCTCAACCGGCGAATCGTATCTCCCGATCCCCAATACTCAGAGGAGACTCATGAGGACATCTCCACTCACGTTGCTGGCGTTCGCGCTTCTCCTGGTCAACTGCAGGGACGACACCGTCATCCGTCAGCCTACGGAAAACGAGACCTATCCCATTGTCATCACGGCTGGTGCATTCCGGTACGTTCTCCACGACGACGTCACGCGGGAGCAAGCGGCGCACATCGGCGATTCTCTCCTGTCGAACTATGAAAGAATCATGCGGCACTTGCGTGTCGGCACCATGCCGCAGGTCACTATCTCGCTATGGGCTCCGGGTCACAGCAATGACTTCTACGCTGAAATGGAAAGTCGCATCGGCCAGGTCTATCGCGGTGCAACGGGCTATACTCCAACCAACAGCGAAATGTGCCTGCTATGGAACCCGTCGACGCCGAAGTCGGCGGTTCATGAATACGCGCATCTGGTTTCGATAGCGCTCAAACCAGACATCGGCAACAATCCGAGGTGGCTCTGGGAAGCGATTGCTCAATATGAATCAAGAACCTACGAACGACCTGCGGACTGGACTCCTGATCAGCGTGCGTTCCCCGGATTCGCAGCGCTCAACCAATACAATTCTGTTCTACCATACCGTTGGGGGTACACCATTTGCGCCTTTATCATCGACCGATGGGGGGACGATGCCTACATCTCCACGATCAACGCAAATGGCAATATTCCCTCGGCACTCGGAATTACGGAGGAAGAGTTCGGAACTCTGACCGAGGAGTATGTCAAAAGCATGGCAGGATCGTAAATCCGCACGCGCTGCCTTGTGAGCGTTCTCTTCGGCTTGTTGGAGCAAGAGCGGCGCGACAAACCTGGTCTCTCTCAGCAGAGCTTCTCACGGATGAGCCGGCTTGCCGTTCTATGGTATCATTGTATGTTTCATTCAATTCGCAGCAGAAGATTCCGAGGGGATCGGACATCATTCGCTCGCGCAAAGCGCCCGTCGGCTTGTCAACGTCATTTTCTAACCCCGAAGGCCCGCCCGACTGACCGACTCAGTCGG
>DOWV01000264.1:0-2643 GCA_003519375.1 Bacteroidota bacterium | reverse complement strand
ATATCATTACGTCGGGGCAACGCGCCGGTCAGCTCGTAAACGTAATTTTCTGACCCCGAAGGGGTCGGATACTGCAGGTCGGGGCAGCGCCCCGACCTGCATCGTGGCCTTATCCTCAAACCCTGAAAGGGTATGATATCATTACGTCGGGGCAACGCACCGGTCAGCTCGTAAACGTAATTTTCTGACCCCGAAGGGGTCGGATACTGCAGGTCGGGGCGGCGCCCCGACCTGCATCGTGGCCTTATCCTCCAACCCTGAAAGGGTTTGATATCATCAGTCCCAGACGTACCTCTCATCGTATTCAACGCCGTACTCTTCGAGGAATGAGCGGTACTCATCCTGAAAGGCCTTTTTCCGGTGATGGTCCTCCTGACCTTCAATGTACCGTCTCACGCGTTCCACCTCTGACTGTCCCACCGAAAACACGCCATAGCCGTTTTGCCACGCAAACTTTGTAAGCAATGTTCCTTTTGTCTTTATCCATTTGGAAGAGCTCCGTTTCACATCGCCGACGACTTTGGATATCGACAATTTGCGCGTAAAGCGACAGAGAATGTGGACATGATCAGCCACACCCCCGACCGTCAAAACCGGGCACTCGAGTTCATTGCATGTCCCGCCGAGGTATGCATGCATCTCGCTCCGATTGTATTTGTCTGCAAGAAACGGATATCGATGCTTTGTGGAAAAGACAATGTGGACGAAGACATTGGCAAGTGATTGTGGCATATGCTCCTCCAATATTCAACCCCTTCGGGGTTGTGGTTGTAGGACGCACGAGTGATCCGAGGGCTTTGCCCTCGGATGATATATCTTTCCCCTTCGGGGAAGGTCGGCACCTTGGCATCAACCCGAAAAACAACAGGGGCATTCAGACTGATGTCTGTATTTCACGCTTCATCTGTGACTGTAATTTATTTCTCGTGGATCTTGAGGTCAAGCCGCGTTGGGTCAAGATCGATTTGCAGTCTGACGAAGGCGGGAATTGGCCGATTCCTCGCGCGATACCTCTCCCATCGGAAAATGGATGACCGGGATGTATCGATTCAAATCATCGGAGGAGGTGAGACCGTAGGAGCCGAATATTGAGGAATGATCAATGGTGGGTATAACGAAGAGCCTACATCAAAACACTACAGGGTGAATCCCGAGCCGGGCGTGTTGAGGCCTGATCCCAGAGTGGATGTGCCAAGGAAAAACATCGAATCATCACTTGAGTCGACGCCGAAGGCCCGCCCGCCTGACCGACTCATCGGTCGGGCGGGGATCACGTATCGTCGGTCGGGACAACGCCCCGATCTAATATTGATGCTACCATCTGAGGTTTCCCAATGCCAAGCTCCTCCTCAGTTCTCAACCTCCGCCCTATTTCCTGAAAGGCTTCTTCATGGTTCGCAAACCGTCGGCTCACCTCCGCCGAGCAATCTCTTGCTCACCCGACGAGTGAATTTTCATAAACGTTAAGGCACTCCGCCTCCCGGATCCGTTGCTCTTCTGCTGCCACCGATCCTAACTCAGACGACCTTCTGCATCATCCTTTCGAAGGCCTATGTTCCGACGAATCCGGGAATGTTCGCCCGGATAACATCATAGCCTCCGTATGGACTTTTCTTCATCCGGATCTCAGCAACACCCTCGTGCGACACTGGTGTCAACGAATCCGCGAGGATCCCCGACCATCGGCCTTCGAGGCGGACTGTGGCGTACTCTCCGTCGAGCTCACATTCGAGGCACTCAAACTTCTGAAAGGTAAAGGCAGCATGGCGGCGATAGAATGACCCGAAGAGGCTCTTCAAATCCCCGGCGCTGATTCGCTTTCCAGATGGGTCATACTTCTCGTCCTCGGCGAACCTCTCTACAACATAGTCTTCATACCGCTCGAAGAGATCCCAGAGAAAGTGCTCCGCGCCTCTCCTGGCATCGTAATCATCGTTGGGATGGAACTCCTCGTAGATGAAGCAAGTCATCATCCCTTCGATCCGCATATCATCGATCTCCTCGTTGATCAACTCTGTCGTGATGAATTGATAGAGGTCTTCGTCGGAGACATCCGCAAGACAGTCCACGGAAATGTCGTTTTGATCCAGGAGCACCAACACGTCGTCCAACTCTGCTGCAAGGTTCTTCGCGGCGATCTCACTGATTGGCTTGAACAACGGGAAGCCCAGATACCCACGAACGGTAACTCTCTTCGCATTTTCGAATTGCCGTTCGAATTCTTCGATGTAGTTCAGCCATTCCGATTCGACATCAGGTGGGATGGCAGACTCTTCCTTGGAGAATCGAGCACCATATTTCTCCTCGATCTCACGTTTCTTTGCCTGATTGAGAGATTTCTGGATTCTTTCCCGCGTTTCGTCAAAGTTCAGGTCATCCACGGCACACCATGTCATCATTCCGAAGCAACGCGCCGACGGGATCGATGCACTCATGCGTCGGTGTCGTCGAGGTCTTGACCTAACTTAAACCCTCGCCGGTACAATCTCAAGCTTCGAGGGATTAAGAACCCTTTGCATTTCGTCGAAGGTGGAGACTATTCAAACGCAAACCCGGTCGTCCTTTTTCCGATGACGATGAAGCGGGTCTGTCTCCGGATGATCTGCTCATCCATTAACGAAGTCGACCCCGAGGGCCCGCCCG
>DOWV01000298.1 GCA_003519375.1 Bacteroidota bacterium | reverse complement strand
GTAAGACCGCACGCCGCGGCTCCGGCCAATGGCAATACCAGCAAAACCGTGAAAATGATGATACTCAATGTCGCAGCCTCCGCAGCGTATCAATGTCGATTGTCTCAAACGTCCGGTTGATGCGGAAGACGAACACCCCAAGGATGAGCGCCGCCACAAGGATATCGAAGAATATTCCCAGCTCGACGATCATCGGCATGCCGGAGGTGATGGAAAGGCCGGAAAGGAACACGCCGTTTTCCATCGTGAGAAGCCCGATGATCTGCGTGATGGCTTTTTTCCGTGACGTCATGATGAACAGTCCGATAAGCATGATCGAAATCGAGACGGGAAGCACCTTTGTCACCATCGCGCTTGCAACGTGCCGCGAACTGAGAATCGGCTCGGCCACCGAATTCGCCAGAATGACCAGGAAACCGCAGACCAGAAGGGAAATCGTTGTGTTCACACTGAAATCCACTTCCTTCGGGACCTTGATGCGATTGATGAGCCTGTTCAGGACGATCGGAATCCCGATCGCCTTCACGAGCATCGTCAAAATCGCGGACACGAGGATGTGGGTTTCCCCGTAGCCGATGACGACGAGCAGTGCGACGCAGCCAAGCATGAACGATTGGAGCGCAAACAACCGCACGTAGAATGTGAGACTGCGGCTCGAGACGATCAGGAAGGTGGTAACAAGAATCGCCGCCGCAAGAAGATCAATGATGTGTGGTATCGTCTGGTTCATTCCAACACAAAATGATTGCGCTACCGGATGAGGAAGCGCAAGACAAGTGAAAGAAGCGAAAGAGTGAATGCGACCATGAGAAGGTCCGGGACACGGAACAACCGCAGTTTTGCGTTCGTCGATTCGACGATGGCAACAACGACGGCGATGCCCGCGACTTTGAGGAGAAAGAGAGCCATCCCCGTCAGCAAGTCGACAAGTGTCATATCATGGGCAACGCCCATCGGAATAAAAAGATTAACGAGCAGGGAGAAGAAAATCAGCAGCTTTATCTGGGACGCCCACTCGATCAGCGCCAGGTGGCGACCGGAATACTCGAGAATCATTGCCTCGTGGATCATCGTGAGCTCGAGGTGGGTTGCAGGATTATCGACTGGTATTCGTCCCGTTTCGGCCAGCGTCACGATGAAAAGTCCGGCAAAAGCCAGGATCTGCGAGGGATTCAGCACCGACGTGATCGTGGGAGAGACTGAAGAAGCGATCACATTCAGGTTCATCGTCCCGGCGCTGGCCGCAGTCGCGAAAATCGAGAGAATCATCGCCGGTTCAACAAGGGAGGCGATCGTCATCTCGCGGCTCGCACCCAATCCGCCGAAGCTGCTGGATGTATCGAGCGCGCTGAGTGCGAGGAAGAACCGGCCAAGCCCCAGGAGGTACACCAACAGGATAAAATCGCTCATCCAGGCCAGGGGCGGATGAGGTGAGAACATCGGCATCAGGAGCGCCACGAGTAACGTCGTGCCGAAAACAACGTAAGGCGTCACGGCAAAAATCCAGGATGCGTTGGCCGAAACAAGAGCTTCCTTCCGGAAGAGCTTGAGCAGGTCGGAATACGACTGAGAAAGAGGGGGACCCTTTCTGTTTTGCAGACGTGCTTTTGTCTTTCGCACCATACCGTTGACAAATGGCGGGAGCGCAAGAACAACAGCAAGCTGCATCACCCATATCGCCAGAGTGACCAATCGTTCTTCCATGCCTGTTGAGAAGTCCATGGTCAGAGTGCCATCCAGAGCAAAATAATCAGTGTAACAAAGATGTAAGCGAGGTACGATTGAATGTGACCCGTTTGAATCTTCCGGAATACGCGCAACATCGCCAGGAAATAATTCAGCAGGGGCTGATAGACGCGTGTATCGAATATCGCTTCAGTCCTGAGATCGACCCGGATTGTCTGTTTGAAGTACGAGCTCATCGGCTCGCTCACATCGATCTCGCGCGAAGGTCGGAACACCGAAGAAAAGATCATGCGAATCGGTTTGCTGAAGCCCGTGGCCGTGTACTGCATTCTGGGTGAGATCCCTTCGAGCCCGCACGCCCAGGTCGGCACAATCCGGCTCTTCCGGTTTCCCCGAAGCACCACGATGCCGAACACGACCAGCCCGGCAATACCCAGCAAGAGAATCGCGACCATAATGGGTGCCTGGTTGACTGTCGGATTTGCGCTGATCGACACAGGGAGATTGGCCGTACCCGCTGCGTAGGAATTGCGGTGCAGAACAAAGTCGGCGACCGGTTGGAGAAGCGATATGATGAAAGAAGGAACGAGCCCGAACGCCAGGCATGCGACCGTGAGCATTCCCATTCCCGCGAGCATGTTCCAGGGCGATTCATGGGCCGCGTTCACGTGATGCGATCGGCCCGAACCGAGAAACGAGATGCCGAAGGCTTTCACAAAGCAAGCCGCAGCCAATGCGCTGGTTAATGCGAGCAGTGCGACACCGATGGGCATGGCGATTTTCACGCTTAGTTCAGCCACGTCGAAGCCTCTGAAAAAAGCCTGGAACGTCAGCCATTCACTGATGAAACCATTCAGCGGGGGGAGTGCCGATATCGCTACCGCACCAATGAGAAAGAAGCCGGCCGTGTACGGCATGCGTTTTATCAGACCGCCGAGCTCTTCGATATTCCGTGTTCCTGTGGCGTGCACCACCGAGCCCGCCGAGAGAAAGAGAAGGCTCTTGAATGTTGCGTGGTTCAGCGGGTGAAAGAGGGCCGCGATGAGGCCGACGATCG
>DOWV01000309.1:4280-5901 GCA_003519375.1 Bacteroidota bacterium | reverse complement strand
CTGGTATCAGGTGATACTATTTTACGAGCACAAGTTTTTTCGTGTCGATGAAGTTCCCTGCACGGAGCCGATAGAAATACACGCCGCTCGTCAGGTTTCGTGCATCAAACATCACCCGGTATCGACCCGGTGATTGCTCAGCGTTGACCAACGTCGCAACCTCTCTGCCGAGCACGTCATGTATCCTCAGAGTCACAAAGCTGACCGCTGAAAGCTGACAGCTGTTGTCGGATTAAACGGATTCGGATAATTTTGTGCCAACGCGCAACCATCGATCGTTTCTGGAGTATTCACTCCAACGGTCGTACCATTCGACCCTGTGAACAAATTCAGATCGATGGACTCACCCATCGTTTTGTGTCCTGCTGCATCAGGGTGCAGGCCATCATTCTGATACGATGACACAATTCTCGCGGTGTCCTGTGGACTCCGCATCACCTTGTCGAAATCTATGCACCCGTCAAAATTCCCCTTGACACGAATCCACTCGTTGACAGTGTTCCGGCACGACTCACTGTATTGATTGTAGTAGGAATTCCCCTTGAAAGGCATAATGGTACCGCCATAGATCCTGATGTTTCTGGCGTGAGCCTTGACGATCATTTGCTGGTAGGCAGCGATGAGACTATTGGCTCTCGTCGTTGCAGCTGCGGCAGAGTTCACCCCGCCAATATCATTCACCCCCTCAAAAACGATGGCCCAACGTATTCCTGCCTGATTGAGAATGTCCCGATCAAACCGGCTTACTGCGGTTGGACCCAAGCCTCCCGAAAGCACAGCGTTCCCTCCAATGCCCATGTTGAGGACTCCGACCTGCTGAGTGCCCGGGTTCTTAAGAAGAGATTCTGAGAACACATCCGGCCATCGGTTCTGCAGATTTGTTGTCGAACCTCGTCCATCGGTGATGGAGTTGCCAAGAATTGCGACGCAAGCTGCGGTCGACGGTACCAGTACATCAATCCCGTTGATGTTGTACCAGTGATCGGTCGTGACAGCGCCGGTGAAATCACTCTTGTCGATTGCGTTTCCAGCGATGATGTACGAAGTGGTGCGGGAGCCTGGATGTCCAGTCACGCTGGCAGATGTTTGGCCATAATAAATGGTGATGGCCATATCCATCCGTGGCGTCAGAGTGAAGGCAATTGGATCTGAAGTCACTGCAACACCTGCGTTCATCGTGACCTCGGAGAGACCGCTGAACTTCAGTTCCTTGTTGCTGACCGCATTGATCGTGCTGCCTCCGGTTGATACCGCGATTTGCACCGATTTCATGGTAACGGCACCCGTGCTGAACCCATTGGAGATTTTCAGCCGGATCGTGTCTCCTCCGATCGAAACCCGGACTATCTGTCGCAGTGAATTGTTCGTCAATCCGGGAGAAGGAGGCATATTGCCAGGTTCCACCAGCTGTGGCGCCGTAGCCCAGGTTCCCACCCATTTTCTTGTCGAGCCTGAGCTTGACTGCCCGAAAAGGCTGCATGAGCTCAATACGATGCACAATGAGAGCCCGGCGTAGAACGAAGGATTGAAATACTGGAGAGTTCTAAAAAGCGAATTGTTCATCATTATCCTTGACCTAATCCTTCCTCGGAACCACGATGGCGCTTTGATTGGAACACTG
>DOWV01000309.1:2428-4116 GCA_003519375.1 Bacteroidota bacterium | reverse complement strand
ACAACACTGATGCTACTGACTTCTACAGACGATGGAGCTCTTAATTTAAGATATTTTGTCTGTGGACATCTCGTAGCATCTGTGTACTCTGTGTTCTATTCCATGAGCCACGATGGAGCCTTGAATAGAACACCGATGCGACATGCATCATCAAAACAAAGAATACACCTTGGACGTATCATCGATAATCAGCACCCAATCATTTCCGTTCTGACGCTTTCGCGGCGGCTGAAAACGATGCGTTCCAACATTTTCGAAGATCCCGATTGTTTGTGATGCACCTGTGCGCGGATCGTACCAACATGCACGAATCGTTTTCCCCGATATCCTGCCTAGCGCGACGGTGAAAGCTCTCCCGGTGTAGGTGTAGGCAAAGAGGTAACTACGGCCTCGCGTTGCCGGGATGAAATCATATCCTCTTGACTGATCGACAACAAGTGTTGAATCGTACACCCGTTCAAAGAAAGGGCGCGACAGCATGAGACGCGCAACGTGCTGCATTTGGAATGATCCAGGATCATCGATAGCTTCGAACCAATAGTTCCTGGCTCCGTAGGCGCGATTCCGGTCTCCCGGTTTATGCATTTGCATCACAGCGTTATCGCCATAGGTGTGACCACACGATCCTGCAAAGATCGACCAGTAGGCATACCGGCGACAATCGGCGGCGGTCCAATATGGTTGTGTTGTGTCATGTAATCCTTGCGGAATATTTTCGTACGAAGGTTCACCGTCCAGAGTCGGTTTTGGCGGCCGCTTTGCATAATCTTCAAGCACGTAGCGCCAGTTATCCTCTCCCTTCCAGCTTCTCACATCATCCTTCCCCACCTGGTCGTACCGGCGGTGTCCCGATTGGAACATGTTAAAATCGAGCCACGGTTCATTGTGAAACCATTGAGAGGATTGTGTTCGTCCAAAGGGATGGAATGTCACAAGATGGTTTCCATCATTCGATTGAAGCGTGCCGGCGATCGTTTTCCAGATCTCCGGACGGACATCTCCACGGATATCGCCGCCGTTCAATCAGAAGATATTCGGCTTGGACCCGAAGCGTTGCGTCAGATGAGTGACATAGGCGGCAACTTTCTCCACACTCATGTCCGGACGTTTTGCTACTGAACCCCAGAGAGGAACAAGCGCAAGATGAATGTCGTTCTTTGCCGCCTCATCCAGAATGAATTCGACATGATCCCAGAAATCGTACTGTTGTGTGTCTGTATGATTGTTCCCTTCCGTGACTTCTGGACGTGAGATGTCGTTTTCAATGAACGCCGAATCTCCATAGACATTCACCAGCGGAAGACTCGGAACAACCATGCACTGTATGACATTGAATCCTTTTTTCTTTCTATTCTCCAGATAGCGGCAGGCTTCTTCCCGGGTGAGCTTTTCAAACAACAACCAGCCGGTGTCCCCCAGCCAGAAAAACGGCTGACCATCTTCGTATTGGAGGAACCGTTTGTTTTCCGAAACGACAATCTTACGCTGCATCCGCTTCTTGACGTCGCTCTTCTGAGCCTGCGCATGTTCCGGAAGGCCCGACAAAAGCACAAGAACGATGAACAACAACATATGAACATGCGCCGGCATATTGACTCTGTTTCGTGATAGAAAGGACAATACAAACTATCAGGAATAGGAAATAATGTCAAACTGGTGGAGCGTCGTTGGATGGCGACTCGTATTGC
>DOWV01000309.1:0-2309 GCA_003519375.1 Bacteroidota bacterium | reverse complement strand
TCAAGTTTGGGGGCGCGCCACTCTCGGCAGTTGCAGCCTTTGAAAAATCGTTTGAATTGTCACTCTAGCCAGACAAGAAGGCTGATTTCAACCTCCCAGGTGAGGAGCGACATTTCTCGCACTTTTCATGTAGCCAACCTGAGTTTGTCCCCTGCCTGTCCAGCGTGCGCTTATCCGCCATGCTCAAGCTTTTGGCGGGCGCCGCTTTGGTCAACCCGAACTCTTTTTTCGGGGCGGTTGGTGCAACCGTTGACCGATGTCTTCAAAGAACAGGGACATGCTCGTTGCTATCGCAACGACAAGGGTGAAAACTATTCTCTTGACTCCGACCTTTTATAAAGTCTTTGCTGTCGTTTGCACATGACAAATCATGGAGTTGCTGCTTGGCTTATGGGCCAGCAGTCACCTTGACACGTAGAATCTCCAATATCTTAAGCATTCGCTCTTCGCCGCCCTTATACTTGGACAATTTGTTATGGAATTTGAGTTTCAGAGTTTCTCCAAATTTGAGTGAGATGGCGATCGAGTCAAAATCTGGTTCAGTGATTGATTGGACTTCGTCGTATTGAATTTTCTGAGTGCTTATGTGTTTGAGTAGATTGCCCGAAACTCGAATAAGGATCAAGTGCGTCTCAGTGGCCACGAGCAGGTAATTCCTGTACTTCATACCGAAGTACACGAAATAAAATATCATCAACAAAGCACCGAGGTAAGCAAAGACAGGTATCCCCGTAAGAAGCCAAAGAATGAACAGCAAAATATATATCGGTCCGGTGAACAAATAGCGTAGGGGTGGGGGAAGGGGATCTGTGTGAGCCGGGCAAAACTCCAAGTACCGGTCCGTCTTTCCAAGTTCACATTCTACAATTGCCTGAAGTTGAGTGTCGATCTGATCCATGATGACCTCCGTTCAATGAGCGAAAGGCGGTATGTCTGAACATCAAGCATTGAATTCAGCGCGCATCATCGCGACTTCTGATGCCTTCCAGGCGTAAGCCTGGCGCCGGGCTCTAGCTCCCGAATGCCGCCTAAATCGAACGTTGCTGACGCCAGCCTGAAGCTCTCCAGAACTGCAGTCTTCGGCACCGCGAAGACGAAATCCCAGACCAGGGTATTGTCACCACCACCGAGGGTCAGCTCCCAGCTGGTGTCTGTCTGATACGTTTGCCCACCCACGCCCCTGAGTTCGCATTCGCTCGCCGACAACTTGAGCTTACTGCTGCCGACGGCGCTAAACTCAACTTGCACAACCGCGAGCTCGTCGTCCGGCCCCCTCACATGGGTGCGTTCGCCCCCATATTGATATTCTGCCATTCTCGCAACGGAAAGGAGCCTCATGTCGACCCCCGAGTGACTCTTTGTGCGACCTGGACCGCAAGCTGTGAACGCAAAGCATGTCATAACCATCAGAGCCAAGCACTTAGCGGCTCCTGTCTTTGCTCGGTTGATGCTAATGGGTAGGAGCCTTATGACCAACTTAGATATCATTTTTTGTCTCCTTGATAGGCAATTGAGTGATGTGATTGTGAAGTGGAAGGTAACATGGTGCAAATGCAGCGATCGTCTAGGCAAATTTACCCCGACTTGTTCACCCCGAAGACTTTTTTCCGCGATCCCGACGACTTTGGTCGGGACACCTTTTGTCGGGATGATTCCTATCGGGGCCGCATTCCCCTGGCATATTTAGTCGGGATCCGCCGCTTCTTACCCGCCCGCACGCCGTCATCATTTGGCTAGGTAGCTCCTCGTGCCTATTATTGTGTGAGCACTCGGCTTTGGGCGAGTGGATACGCCCAGCATCGCTTTGTCACAACGTCAATTTGGAACTTGCCTGCCCCCACCAACCCACGAACGGCGGTTTGGAGTACGAAATGCACCACCCAGCAAAGTTTTAGCGAATCTTCGAGGTCATGAAAATGATACCCATAAATTTGAGCTCTCCTTCCAACCTTTGTTGAATAGCCTGCTTTTGATCGTTTCCTTCGAGCTCCCTCATCAATTTCGCATACGTGCCGGGAATCACCCAATTGACCACACCTCCGCCCACATCAGAATACTCTTGATTGTACACTTGCAGATGGTGCATACGACCCCTAGTGTAGATATAGTAACCTTCTTTCGTAACAGCGTAGCCGACCCCAGAATTATCTATTACTAGGGAAGTAATAACCCTCCCACCGTCGTCAACCACATAGAATTCCTGGTCGGGCAGAAGTCTGTTACCGGCGGGGTGAACCAATGCGTAACCTAATGACCCTAGAGATTCAGAATTCGATCTCAAGCCTTCAGCGATGGATGAGCCAAAAAAG
>DOWV01000391.1:736-5657 GCA_003519375.1 Bacteroidota bacterium | reverse complement strand
CCCACAAGCAAAAGACCCATGACCAAAGCAGCGACGATGAGGGATGTGTGTGCAATGATACGCATTGGTTTACCTAGTAGTAGATTGTCGATGTTCATATCACGATTTCCGATTGATCTCAAGCCAGCCAAATCACAGATCGACCGATGAACAAGTTAACAAACGAACCGCTCCACGATCCTCAGAATCCAAACCGCACGGAGAATCGCTGAACCTCGTTGAACACTCCGAACGGTGTAAGCGCATAGTCAACGCTGAATTGCTTGTACTGGATGCCGAGTCCGTACGACAGGCTGTGCTCATCGGCCGGGCCGACATAGCCGATCCGGGCGGCGACGAGATTCATAAATACGTACTCGAGGCCCACTTTCATTTGCTCCGGGAAATCCCGTGGATGCTCGGCATCCACCGTCACGAGCAGAGAATGCTGTGTGGCGTCGAATTCGACAAAGTCCAGCACATTCATGGACACGCCGATTCGGAACGCCAGAGGCAGCTGGAAGCTCTCCTTCTGGTATTTCACTTCACGGGCGAAATTCCGGACAGCCATGCCGAGATTGAGGCTCTTGTATCCCGTCTGATAGATGAGGCCAAAGTCGAATGCGATGACATCGAGAGCATTCTTGTTCTGGCCGACGAGCGTCGCGCCCGTCACGCTGCCCGCATCACCGATATAGGAAGCTTCCGTTGTGCCCACACCGAGATCCTGGCGAACGTACTTCACGTTCCCGCCGATAGAAAACTTGTCTGTCAGGGCCCTCGCGTAGCCGAGACTGACGGAGTACGCGTTCGGTTTTATGGTGCCGATGTCAAGAAATCCCTGGGAGTTGTTCGCAAGGATCGTCGCCTCAATTTTGCCGTAGTCGGCATATTGAAACGCCAGCCCGAACACGCCGAGATCGCCCGCCTTCAATGCAATGCTGGCGTGGTGGTGCTTGATGTCCGCGATCCAGTTCACGGAACCGATCGACACATCCGCTGTTCCATCGAGCCGCGCCATACCAGCGGGATTATAGAACTGGGAAACGGAATTGCCGTCAACCGCGGTGAACGCATCAGCAAGCGCCGCCTGCCGCGCACTGACCCCAATGCTCAGGAATTTCAGTCCGGTCTGAGCAAGTTTGGCGTCTGTCCGCTCCTGAGCTGTTGTCATGAACGAAACGCAAGTGACCATCATCGCGAGAATGATACAGTACGGAGAGAATCGTATGCTCTTACGCATGAGATGTGCCTATGATTGATGTGGTGTAATAATCAACGGACGACCACGAGCTTTTTGATCGTCTTCTCACCAGTGTCTTTGTTTTCGATAACCGCAATGTAAACGCCGCTCACAATAACCTGGTTGGACGAGGTGATGGAGTTCCAGTAGGCATCGCCCGTCCCGTCGGTGTGAACGATCTGCTTGATGAGCTCTCCGAGCTCCGTGTAGATGCTGATGACGCAATTGCCCGGGATATTGAAGAAAGCGATCTTGTCAGCTTCGTTCGGGAAACGGAGCGCGTTCTCGTTCGACGATATGATGTACGGATTCGGCGCGATACGGATCTGATCGGAGGTTGTACCGGCTGGCCGCTTGAGGAACGCCGGATCATACGTCTTGGTGTAGAAGAGATTGCTCTCGAGTTCTCCCGCAGGCGTTCGTGTCACCGGATCCGCGGGAATCGAATTGCCGAACGAGGTGATGTAATAGTAATAGGAGATGCCGCGAACTGCCGTCACATCGTTGAACGCATACGTCTTGGTTGCGTCATAATTCACGTTGGGGTCACTCGGCCGGGTCCCACCGCATTGATAGACGAGATGGTAGGCGCTGTCAGAACGTCCGGTCGCACGATAGATCCGGTACCCTACAAAACCGTTTGACGATTCCTTCGGGTTTGGATCCCATGTCAATGCGATCCGATCACCGCCCCCGCGAACATTGAAAATCGCAGGCGGGTAAGGAGGCTGCGGGATGGCAAACCCGGATTTGTAGTTTGCAACCGCACGCCTCATCGTCTCGAATAAGCGGAGCCTCCCTGCGAGCACGGAGTCATTCTTTTGCTTCGTTGTAATGGTCCCACGCTTGTACTGCAATCCAATCCTGACGCACTCGTCAAAGGTCAGTCCGCTTGCGCCTTCAGCCCATACAATCTTGATGCTCTGACCTGGCTCAAGCGTGTAGGGGCCATAGCCCGTACCCTGCGACCACCCCCCGGGAGCGCCGACCCCGATGTTCCCCTGGACTGTCTGTTCGGAGAACTTCCCCGAACCTTCGACCAGCCAGGCCTGCCGCGGGGTATGTCCTTCGGTCATCTTGCTGTACATGGCCGTCATCGCAGCCTGGCTGTACTGCGTGTTGGCGTTGTTCTGAGTGATCGGTTCATCCGACCCGAGAAAACTTGATGTAGAGGGCTGATCTGTCGCCGCGGAACGATCGGTGGGGGACTTGTCGGCATACAGAGGGGCGTTGCCGACCATCTGTGCTGCGCCGAGGCGCCAGTTGGTGTCAGCAGCTTGAATATACGTCGAGACTCCGGAGATACCCGTCGAATTCCAAATCGGGGCACCGATGTTGTCGAACGTCGCGGCGTTCGGCGAGGTGCCTGCCGGAGGCTTGTTAGCTCCCGTATGGAGCCCCAGCCATGTGAACATGCACTTGACATCGTTTTCAGATGGAGCGATCAACGGATTGTTCAGGTCGGGCGGAAATCCACGCGCATCGTTCATCGAGTTAATCCCCCACCGCGCTGAGTTGTTCACTTCGTAGCCTGGACCGGGTCCTCCCGGAGCATACCGAAACTGCCAATAGAACATGACGTCTGTCAATTTCTTCGCAGCGAGGCCGATATCCGGATTCCCCGTGTTCGTGAACGTGTACTCCATGATGTGGTAATTGTCATGATGCTGCTGACTGAAGGCATAGATCTTCCGCTCGATCGTCAGTCCAAGCACAGTGTTGACTTTGTTCACCACCAGGCGGTCCGATTTCACTGTGTCACTGACCGCCGTGATTTCCTCGGGATTGGCAAATGACGGGTTGCCGTCCACCATCACTCGCGGCGGATCGAACCTCGCGTAAACGTCGAATGCCTTTGGGAAGAACTCATTGTCCCCCTTCCATCGCGGCCCAACCGCGATGACCTTCGGAGTCCAGGTATTCCCCACTGCATCTGTGAAGTTGGTGGCGCCGATCCAGAATCCCTTGGCGGCTTGTGCATCTGTGCGGTTTACCAGAGCGGGCCAGCGCAATCCATATTGCTGTTCCAGGACGTTCCCTTCCTCGATCTCCCCCCCTTTTTCCGAATACCAATTGTGCATAGACCCGATCTGAATCCACTTGGTTTGACCCTGAGCGTGAGCGCGGTCGTTCGGCACGACCAGAAGCACCGCAGCCGTCAGCAGGAAGAAACAAATCGTTGTCAGTGTTGTAGGCTTGGTCATAGGTTCCTCGTTAGACTGATACACCCTTCGAATGAGTTCGCAGTTGCCCCGTTCCGGCGCTAGAAGAGATCAAACGTCAGCCTCATGCCGAAATAGAAATCGCGCGGGTTCAGGAAGTTCCACCAGTCCTGTGTCGGCATGTGGATGTACGCCTTGTCATCAAGCGCCCTGTCAACCTCAGCCTGATCCGCTTTCTGCCAGGCGTTGTTCACCCACTTATAGTAGCTTCGGGTCGAGTGCTCGTAGTAAATCGGCTTTGCATACTTGGAACCGACTTCGCCCAGGTTCTTCGTGAACACCATCGGCTGGTACTCAACCCCTGCTTTCCGATAGTCGCCCGGACGATCATCTCCAGGGATTTGGCCGTAGTATTCATTGAAGGACTCCGGCAAATGCAACGACTTCAGGTACTGCTCGTAGTCTGTTCCGGTCACAAATCCGTATGTCGTCATCTGCTTGAGGTTCAGGACGTTGTTGATATCCATGAACAGCATAAGATTGATCCGGTCAAAAAGCTGGAAGTTCTTGCTCAACCGGATATCCATTCCATATTGGTCGCGCCATTGGGTATTGTACGAGACACCGGGGAACGATCCTCCACCAACCCACGTGAAATAGAATCCCGAGCTCCACGATGCGAGAACATTGAGTCGCCAGTCGGCCAGCGGCTGGAATCCCAGGACCTCGGGGCCGAAATCCACCGGTGTGAAAAAGTCCAAATTGACTCGGGCGTAAGGTTGCGGGATCGGCTTGGTCTGGACCGGGTTGGTCCGCTCATAGTTTCTTTGGTCCACCGGATTCTGGTAATACATCGCCCAGCCAAAGTGACCGTCTGTAGTCACCATGTAAGTATAATTGATGAATCCCTGGCGCCAGTTGCCACGATTTTTCCTGAGCGTGATTTCAAAACCCCGAATGTCCTCGTACGCGTTGCTCGTCGACACGGTGTAGTTGGGAACACTATTGTAACCTACATAATTGACAAGATATCGCTCGTTACTTACATCCTTGTAGTAGGCCGCGACGCGCAGGAGGAACAAGTCCATGAGATTGTGCTCATAACCGAGCTCGTATGCCACGGTCTTCTCGAGCGGAAGATTCGGATCGGCAAGCCGGACGACGTCGGATGTTGCCGTTTCATGCCGGATGAGATACAGGTTCTCCGGCGTCGGCATAGCGCGGAAATGGCCGTAGTTGAAGTAGAGCTTCGCATTGTCCGTTATGGGAAATGCAACATTTAAACGCGGCATCACCGTCGTCACATATTTCGTCGGCTCTTTCTGAAGCAGCGTGTCGATACCGTAGGACACTGAACCCCGGAAATATTTCGTGTACGGATCGTAGACATACCATTCGCCGCCGGCATGCGAAATCGCGAGTCGGACGCCCGCATCCACTACCATGCCCTCGAATTCGAGTTTGTCTTTGACGTAGGCTTCGATCCGGGTGGGGAATGTGTGCCACTTCGATGTCGATCGGCCGGACGGAAGCACTA
>DOWV01000391.1:0-580 GCA_003519375.1 Bacteroidota bacterium | reverse complement strand
CCCTTGAATTCGTTGTACCGGTCGAGCTGACTTACAATGTCAAATTTCGCAAGGTAGGAAGCGACCTTGCTGCTGTCGCGGGCGTTGCTCATACCCACAGCCATCCGCATTCCCTCGATACTCGACAATGACCAGGTACCCGGATTGGGGTAGAACCCGTAGGGTGCCTCATCCAGGTAGTAGTTGTTGCCAAACTTGTAGGTGCGGGAGGTGTCACGTATCCTGCCGGGGTTGGTGCTGTACTGTGATGAGAATCGTTGCACAATCACTTCGTAGAAGGTCGACGGGCTCAATACATGTGACAGTTTCGCTCCGACGATCTGGCGGTTGACGCTGTTGGGAGCCCAATAGTCCGTCGTGAACAACCGAGTATCGATATAGCTGACGCGGTTCATGGAAGCACCCTGGCTTCCCGCGCTGCCAAAGCTGCCGTAGGCTCCTGTCTGCTGATTGTCCACGGCTTCGTTACGCCCAACCGTCCCCTCCACCATCAGCTTCATCGTCTTTGAAATGTCGGAGGTCACCTTGAGTGTCCCGCTATAGTCACCGTAGTAGTCGCGCGAGAGCGGCACTGCGTACA
>DOWV01000362.1:3978-4986 GCA_003519375.1 Bacteroidota bacterium | reverse complement strand
CATGAGCATCGGGTTGTCATCCCCGAGCGCGACATCTCGCAGGCTCGCCTGGCACTCTGTCAGGCGACAAAGACGGTGCTCTCAAATGGGTGCAAAATACTGGGGATTTCAGCTCCCGAGCGCATGTAGCGCCTCATCGGTCCAGGTTGACACTGGATCGATTTTTCAGTACGTTCTTGAAGCATTCACAACAACACCGGGGTCTACTACACCTTCCTCTTGATACTGCTTTAGTGGCACTTTCTGGCGGCAAATCTTTTCATTGTTCGTCCCATTCAAATCACATTGAGAACAGGGCTCTTCTGCCTTTTTTCTTCGGGCTTTGTTCTGTACATTTGCAGCCTTATTACGGATGACTTGTGACGTTTCGGATCGGAAATATTGAGGGCGTGGTTGTTCGGGATCTCGCCCGGCACACGGACGAACGCGGCTGGCTCACAGAACTCTATCGGTCGGATGAGGTGGAGGCCGCTTCGCTCCCCGCCATGGCCTACCTATCGGCCACAGAGCCCGGGGCCGTGAGGGGACCGCACGAGCATCGCGATCAGGCCGACTACTTCTGTTTTATAGGGCCGTCGATGTTTCAGATCTATCTATGGGACAACCGCAGCTTCTCGCCGACCTACGGCAACAGAATGATCCTTGAGGCAGGCCAGGCTCGGGCCCTCATGCTCATCATACCGGCAGGCGTGGTTCACGCGTACAAGAATATCGGCACGGTCCCGGGGTGGGCCATCAATCTCCCGAATCGCCTTTACGCCGGTGCGGGCCGGAAAGATGTGGTCGACGAGTTCCGGCACGAAAACGATCCAAATACCGAGTTTAAGCTGGATTAGTACTCGAATTTTCATGGAAGTGAACAGTGAAAAGTGAATTGTGAATTGTAGGTTTCAACCCTGTAGCGCCAACTCTAAATCACAAACTCGATACTAGAAACTCGATAAATGAACCTCCTTATAACCGGCGGAGCCGGATTTATCGGCAGTAACTTTGTGCATCACATGTTGG
>DOWV01000362.1:0-3782 GCA_003519375.1 Bacteroidota bacterium | reverse complement strand
GCCATCGAGAAGGACGCTCGTTACACATTCGTCCATGGCGACATTTGTGACGCGGACCTCGTGCGCTCGCTTCTCCCGCAGCATAAAATCGACTCCATCGTTAATTTTGCAGCTGAGTCACATGTCGACCGGAGTATCCTGGGAGCGTCCGAATTCGTGCGAACGAATGTGATGGGGACGACGGTTCTGCTGGAGGCTTCCAAAGAATATCCTCTCACGAAATTTGTGCACGTCTCGACCGACGAAGTGTATGGATCTCTCGGCTCGGAGGGGCGGTTCACGGAGACTTCGCCGCTCCACCCCAACAGCCCATATGCTGCGAGCAAGGCCGCTGCAGATCTTCTGGCCCTTTCCTATCAGCACACCTTCGGCCTTCCGTTGGTGATTACGCGCTGTTCGAACAATTACGGGCCTTATCAGTTTCCTGAAAAGCTCATCCCGCTGATGATCGCCAATGCGATGAACGACAAGCCGCTTCCGGTGTATGGCGACGGAGGCAACGTACGGGACTGGATTCACGTGACGGATCATTGCTCGGCAATCGACACCGTGCTTCAAAAAGGCGTTTCCGGGAAGGTGTACAACATCGGCGGCAAATCCGAGCGAAAAAATATCGATGTCGTTAAGATCATCTTGAAGACGCTCGGCAAGCAGGAATCTCTCATCACGTACGTGAAAGACCGGCCCGGGCATGATCGTCGTTACGCGATCGACGGAGCACAAATCGAGCGCGAGCTCGGCTGGCGCCCGTCGGTAGCGTTCGAAACCGGCATTGCCCGCACTATCGCGTGGTACCGAGAAAACACCGCGTGGTGGCAGAGAATCATAAGCGGTGAATACAAAGAGTACTATAAGCGGATGTATCAGGGAAGAGAGTTGAAAGAGGAATCGGGTCATTGAGTCATCGGGTGATCGGGTTATTTAACCACGTAACCAATTTCCGCCGACTTGTCCACCGTCTGCTTGGCGGAAGGCGGGTGGGCCTCCGGCCCAAACCAGTCAACCAGTTAACCAACTAACCAATTATCCACTCAACGGTTTCGTCATCTATTGAAGACCATCATCAGCGTCGTCGGAGCCAGGCCAAATTTCATGAAAGTGGCTCCCTTGCACAAGGCGTTCCTGCGGCACACGGATCGCATCCGGCATCTGATCGTCCATACGGGACAACACTATGACGAAGCGATGTCGAAGGTGTTCTTTGACGACCTGGAGCTCCCGCAGCCGGATTTCTATCTGGGAGTAGGCTCCGGGACCCATGCCGAGCAGACGGCGCGCATCATGGTGGAATTCGAGAAAGTGCTTGAGCGGGTGAAACCGGACCTTACGCTTGTGGTCGGTGACGTGAATTCCACGGTTGCGTGCAGCCTCGTCAGTGTAAAAATGGGGATTCCCGTCGCTCACGTCGAAGCGGGCCTGCGAAGTCGTGACCGGACGATGCCGGAGGAGATTAATAGGATACTGACCGACGCAGTCTCCGACTACCTGTTCGTGAGCGAGCCGAGCGGGTTGGAGAATCTTCGGAAGGAGGGCGTCGCTCCAGAGAAGATTCACTTCGTCGGCAACGTGATGATTGATTCACTTGTGCGGTATCGTGAGAAGGCAAAGAGCTCGACCATGATGCACAAGCTCGGTGTCAAGACCCGCGCTTTCACGCTCGTCACGCTCCATCGTCCGAACAATGTCGATACCGCCGAGGGGCTCGGGAAGATTCTGACGCTGTTCGAACGGATTGCCTTCCATTCGACCATTGTGTTTCCGGTTCATCCCCGGACCACCAAGATGCTTGCGCTTCACGGCATGCTTGAGCGGGCGGAAGCAATGAACAATTTGAAACGCGTTGATCCTGTCGGCTATCTCGATTTCATTCATCTTCTCGACAACGCGCAGCTTGTCATAACGGATTCGGGCGGGATTCAGGAGGAAACAACCTATGTGGGCGTGCCCTGTCTGACCCTTCGCGAGAATACCGAGCGGCCGGTGACGTGCGACATCGGCACAAACGAGCTCTGCGGACTCGATGTTGAGAAGGTGATCGATCGGGCCGAAGCTGTTTTCAGCGGCAACGGGAAAAAAGGGCAGGTGCCCGACCTCTGGGACGGCAACGCGGCAAAACGTATTATCGATGTGCTCATCAGCAAGATCTAAGGAGAATGTATCATGATGCTTCTGCATGCGCGGAACCTGTCGGCGATCGCTTTGCTCGGTTGTGTCGCCGCATTTGCCCAGGTGAAGGAAACCCCCACAACGCGGGATAAGGGCCTCGACCTTCAGCAGAATGCCGCTGCCTTGACAAGGGAGGACCTTACCTCCCGGGTTTCTTCGATTCCGATGGAAGGGTCGATTCATCCGGACCGCTACACGGTCGGGCCGTCGGACGTTTTCCAGCTCGGGATCTGGGGACCCTTCAGCGCTACGTATCCCGTGACAGTGACTCCGGAAGGGACAGTCATCATCCCGACTGTCGGTGAAGTACCGGTCACAGGACTAAAACTCTCGGAGGCGAAAAACAAGGTTCTGCAAAAAGTGAGGACCAAGTATGTGTCGGGAGATGTGACATTCACGCTCTTGAAGCCGAGGTCCATTGTGGTAACCCTCCGGGGGACAGTGCTTCGGCAGGGTCAATATGTCGTTACCGCCGTCGACAGAGTGGAGAAACTCCTCTTCCTCGGTGCCAACGTGGAATCATCGCGGCCAAACCTTAACCTGCAGCCATCGATGCAGGGCTCTCAGGATGCGATGAAGGAAGAGTATGTAAAATCTCCGAAGGTGACGCAAGTTGAGGAGATTTATGATCGCGCTTCGTTGAGGAATATCCTCTTGATGCGGAAGAACGGAGACTCCGTCAGAGTCGACATTCAAAGGTTCTATGCAACGGGAGAAGATCAGTGCAATCCTTTCCTGATTGATGGCGACATCGTTCTTGTCCCGCAGCGTTCCCTTTCCCGGAATTCTGTCGGCGTCTACGGTGCCGTGAATGCACCAGGGCAGTACGAATGGGTCGAAGGGGATAGCTGCATTGCTCTCGTCCGGATAGCTCAGGGCACCCTGAAGGGGGCGGATCCCGAGCATGCGTTCATCCAAAGGGTAAATGACAAGGGGGAGGCAGAGGGGGTTTTCCCCGTGGATCTCCTCAGCATACAAAAAGGTTCACAGCCCGACGTTCCGCTTCAGCGCGGTGACAGAATCGTTGTCCCGCTCATTCCGGACGACAGGGCGGTTTACGCTGTTACCATCTCAGGGCGGGTGAACAGGCCTGGGATCTATCCGATCATCCGCAATGCGACGAAGCTCTCTCAAATGCTGGCTGAAGCCGGCGGATTCAAGAACGATGCTTTGCTGAGCGGTGCGATTATTCTGAGGCGCGATGAACAGGGACAGGAGCTGCTTGGACCCCAGGTTTCACTACTCCGCAACGTCAGGTCGCAGCAGCTGACGGTTGCCGATAGTGCCTATTTCTATCTGGACCTCCGGACGGGGCACCATCCCGTTGTCGTCGATTTCGTCAAACTTATTCAACAGCGTGATACTACCCAGGACGTGATTCTCAGAAACGAAGACATCATCTATGTACCGGCGAACAATCAGACGATTCTCGTGCACGGTCAGGTTCAGACACCGGGATACATTCCTTATGTTCCGGGAATGTCGTACAAGTTCTACCTCGAGAGAGCCGGTGGCTACTCCGAGTTCGCCGTCAAGGGGGAGACAAAAGTGATCAAGAAAGCCACGCTGGAGTGGCTTGAACCAGGGTCAACTTCGCTCGAGCCCGGTGACCAGAT
>DOWV01000367.1:6277-7891 GCA_003519375.1 Bacteroidota bacterium | reverse complement strand
GCGAAGGATGAATTTCCCATCATTGCGGCGGGCAAAGAGATAGTTGTAGAGGGCCGTTCGGAGTCCCCCGACGTGGAGGAATCCTGTCGGACTCGGGGCGAAACGGACTCGAACGTTTGGTGTCATTGGAGGGATCATTCAAACAAGATACAAAAAAAGCGTCTCGATATGCGAGACGCCTGCTCCGGGCCTCTCTCGTGCGGGCCTGGTACAGTTTCACATCATTTCGTTGAGGAAATTTAACGCTCAGGAGCCGGAAAGTCAAATCCCAGTTGTTCGTGCTCTCCTCTCACGAACCTGATTACTCCCAGCCATGTTATTCTTTGGGAGCGGGAGCGCCCGAAGATCTCGGGGCTCGATCTCGAACAGCTCTCCAGGTTCGACTCTAGCGCAATTCGATTGCCGCCACCGATTTCGCCGGCAGACGAACAGTGAGGACATTGTTCCGGATCGATTGTCCTTCAAACTTCTTCGTCACCACATTGTTTGGCGACTCAACACTGTTGTGCGAACTGAGGTCCTGAGCTGTCACAATCTTCCCGGTCGCCGTTGTCGCGCTTGCTCCCCGGATATCGCAGGCTACCACTCTTTCCGTATGAGGATCGACATTCACCAGTGTCAGATTGATATGCCCGCTTGCATCTTTTGAGGCAGACGCGCTTATCGCGGGAACGGCTCTTCCGTTGAATTCATAAGATTCCGAGTTGATAGAAACCGGAATTTGAACAGCATCGTGATGGACCGTGTAGAGCTCATAGACAAGGTAGGTCGGTGTCAGTGCCAGCCTTGGACCATCCGTAAGAATCATTGCCTGCAAGACGTTTATCATCTGAGCGATGTTCGCCATCTTCACACGGTTGCACGAATTATTGAAGATGTTGAGATTCAGCGCGGCGGTGATAGCGTCGCGTAAAGTATTCTGCTGGAAAAGAAAACCCGGATTCGTGCCGGGCTCGACGTTGTACCAATTGCCCCATTCATCGACCATCAATCCGATCTTGTTCGCGGGATCGTATCGGTCCATGATCGACGTATGCTGCTTGATAAGATCATTCATGCGCAACGCCTTTTCGAGCGTGACGAAATACTCCCCTTCATCAAACTGCGTAGCAGATCCTTTGTCGCTCCAGTTTCTGGGAACAGTGTAATGATGCAGCGACACGCCCGCCATCATACGGCCCGGGACGTTCTTCATCAGCGTCTCCATCCAATTCAAATCACCGGAGCTCGGTCCACCCGCGATCCTGAACAACCGGTTTGATCCGTAGTCGCGGCAGTAGGTGGCATAGCGCCGGTATTGATCAGCATAAAACTCCGCCGTCATATTGCCGCCGCATCCCCAATTTTCATTGCCTACGCCCCAGTACTTCACCTTCCACGGCTTCTCCCGTCCGTTCTGCTTGCGGAGATTTGCCATCGGGCTTTCTCCGTCGAATGTGATATACTCGACCCATTTCGACATCTCCTCGACACTTCCGCTCCCCACGTTTCCACAGATGTAAGGTTCGGTCTCCAATTGCCCGCAGAGGTCAAGGAATTCATGTGTCCCGAATCCGTTGTCTTCCACCACACCACCCCAATGCGTATTCACCATTTTCGGCCGTTTCTCCCGCG
>DOWV01000367.1:482-6111 GCA_003519375.1 Bacteroidota bacterium | reverse complement strand
TCATTCCTTATTCCGCGGGTGTTTGGGATTGACGATCCTGGTCCAACCCAAATACCACCGTAGATGCATTGACCGAGATGCTCCGCGAACTGGCCGTAAATATGACGGCTGATGGTGTCCCTGCTGAGATCAACATTCAGAACAACAGAAGTGCCCTGCCGTTGGGAATACACGATGCCTGAAAGAATGGGAATGAGTATGAGGAGGATCCTGGATCGGGTTGCGCTCATCGCGAGGTTTCCCTGAAGTCATGGCTTTTGGTAACGGTCTGGCGGATCGATGGAATCTACCGCCTGCAAACTGGAAAGTCAATCCGGGGTACAGCTGAGAAGAGGCAGCGTTGGAACCGAGCGGTCTTAAGGAAGTCGGCGAAGGTAAAGCGCGGTGATATCGTCGCTTTGAGGGGCTGAACCGGTGAACTTCTTAATGTCCGTAATGAGCTCGCGAATAAAAGCCCCGGATTGAGCGGGCTGGTGCCCGAGAAAGAAATCGCGCAGCGGCCTCTCGACATCGTAGAATTCCTCCCGCTCGTTGACTGCCTCCGTGATTCCGTCCGTGTAGAGAAACAGCCGTTCGCCTTTTTCAATCGTTATCCGCTCGCTCTGATAGGGGAAATCCATATCGAGCATGCCGAGCGGGAGGCCCACGGCACCGAGCTCCTGCACCGATCCATCCCTGCGTAGCAGGTAAGTGGGATTGTGCCCGGCGTTCAGCATCTCCAACTCGCCGTTTCCGGGCTTGAGTATGCCGATAAAAGCCGTGATGAACTTGTCGTCCGTCGAGGCCCGCCAGATAACCTTGTTCAATCTCTGCGCAAGCTGGCTGAGAGGGATAGCCC
Organism: Bacteroidota bacterium; assembly: GCA_003519375.1. Lineage (GTDB taxonomy): Bacteria > Bacteroidota > Ignavibacteria > UBA10030 > UBA10030 > UBA9647. Next base: position 5,273 of record DOWV01000367.1, on the reverse strand, counting down.
CTTCCAGGTAGGCGGACAGGTAAGCGTGCAGACTGCTGACGAGCAGTGCGGCAGGCACACCTTTGCCGGCGACATCTGCAATCACAAGTGCGAACGACCCATCACCGAGTGGAATGCAGTCGTAGTAGTCGCCGCCAACGGACTTGGAAGGGATGTTGATGCCGGCAACATCATAGCCGGCGATGTCGGGCAACTTGATTGGAATGATCTTCTTCTGGATTGCTGCTGCGACAGCCATATCCTGCTCGAACCTCTGGTTCTCCAGTTCCTTTTCGAGGAGGAAACGGTTCTCGAGCGACGCGTGGACCTGGCGAGCGAGGGCATCGAGGAGCATCTGGTCGGTATCTTCGAACGGGATCACACCTCGCCTGCTTTCCTTTTCGAAAAGCTCAAAGGTGAACGCCCGATTCGCGAACTTGAAACTCGTAGCAATCGTCTGTTGTTCACCGTTGATAGCCTGGGTTGAGAACCGATCCGGGAAAAAGCTTTCCTCAACGACCTTGTCCCCTTCTCTTATCCGCACAATGCCTTTTGAAGCGTTCGTCAGGGATGCCGCCCGCTCGAGGGCAAGCTGCTGGAGGGAAGCACTCTGATCGAGCTTCGAGACTTCGATGCCGGTGTCTATAAGGCTATTCAGCTGCAGGACACGATGATTGAGCGAGAAGATGAGCGATTTCTCATTCCGCCGATGGAGCAGCTGCTGATATGCGGTATCAAGAAGGTAAATGAAAAGCCGGAGGAGCACCTTGTCAGTCTCTGAGAATTTCGCTCTCGATGACGGGGACTTGAGAGCAATGGCAAAGAGGGAATCGTCTGCCATCAGGCTTGCACTGCACAATCCTATCGGTGTCTTTTTGAGCGAAAACGAGGATTGATTCCTGTCGCCGAGGAAGTCACGGATTTGTTCCAGCCCGCGCGCGCGCCCGTCCACGAGCAACTGCCAGTCGGATGAATTCTGTGACCGATAGAGAAAGTCGATTTTTGAGTTTTTGAAGAGCTTGGCAAGAAGGCGGCTGGATGATTTGGCGAGATCAACGTGATTCGTGACTGCGGACATTTTGCGAAATCCCGCCAGGAGGGATTCGATACGTGGCGAGAGTCGATTCGTGCTGGATATCCTTGGCGATCTGGTTGTTCCGGCCATTCTTCACTTCCGGGAGGTCAGGACTCTGAGGGCGTCCTCAACCGTCGGCTCTTTGCCTGCGTACTTGAATAGTCCCATGATTGCCAGCATTTTTTCAACAGCCGGATCGAGATCGGTGAAAACGAGCTTTCCGCCTGCATCCTCAAGCTGCTCGATGATCTCGATCAGGAATGACATACCGATCGAATTTACGACCTTCGATTTGGCGAGATTGATAACAATCTTCTTCGTCCCTTTTTCGAAGTGGCGGGTGAACTCCTTTGCGATTGCTTCACCGCCGACGTTATTCACGTAGCCCGAGGTAGCGATGACAAGGCAGTTGTCCTTCAGGTCAGATGTCAATGCGAATGGCTGATCCATACTTCTTCCTTCAGCTGAGGAGCTTCTTGATTGTGATTTTTGTGCCACGCTTCCCGGATTCGATTTGGAAATCGTCGGACATCGACTTCATCACCTTCAGTCCCCACCCTCGCTTGTTCTTTGAGCCGACTTTCTTCTTGATATCCGGTTCTTCAACTGCGCCCGGCTCGAATCCTTTGCCGTAGTCTCTGACGAGAATCACTAGTTCTTTCTTCGTCATCGAAAACTCCACGCGTACCGTCGGATGCTTCTGCCCGGAGTGTTCGAGACCGTTTATGATCGCCTCCGTAACTAGAATCCTCGCCTCGCCGATCTTGTCCTCGCGGATTCCCATGTATCTGGCCAACCTCTCCAATCCTTCGAGAGCCACGAGCTCAATGTCGGGGATCTTCGGCAGCGCGATCTTAAGTTTCATCGACTCTTTCACAGAAGCCCTTTCGCCTGATGTACTCGGGTGTTTTCTCATCTCTCTTGATGCGGAGCTTTCCCCAGCAGGAATCAATCCTTTACCCTCACCACCATCAACGTAATATCATCATCCTGATTCGCCGTTCCCATCCATGACTCGCCGGCGCTTGCGAGATGGGCTATGATTTCGCCGGGGGTTCTCGTTGCCACCTCCCCGAACGCCCTCTGAACCCGGTCGTAGTCGAACATCTCTTCGCGGACATTCTTTTGTTCGGGAAGACCGTCCGTCATCAGAAGAACCGTGTCTCCACGCTCCAGGGAAGCCTCATAAAGTGCGTACGGGAAGTTCTTCATTGCGCCAAGAGGCATCCCCTTCAGCAACACCTCTTCGACGGACCCGTCGCGTTTCCTGAAGATGAACACCGGAGGCATTCCAGCACTCGATAAATATAGTGAATTTCCCTGAAGCCTCACAAGTGTAAAGGCCATGAACAAGCGGCCGAGCCTGATATCTTTGATCGCCTTGCTGCAATGGTTGAAGAACGCGGGGATATCAAACCATGAGGAATCCGATACGAAGAGGCCTTTCATGAGGGTCACAATCGTCCCGGCCTGCATCCCGTGGCCCGTGGCGTCTCCGAACGCAATGTCAAGTGAGCTATCGGGACCCACTCGGAAATCGTAGTAGTCGCCGCCGACTTCCGTCGCTGTCTTCATGAATACTGCGATTTCGTACGGTTCGAGAACTGGTACATCCTTCGGGAGGAGCGAAAGCTGAAGCTTTCTTGCATCCTCGAGTTCTTTCGTCTGTCGCTCGTTCTCCGCGACCAGAGCGCGCTTCTCTGCCTCCATCGCCTTTGCCCGAAGCTCGGATTCACGAACTCTCGCCTTTTCTTCCCGTCTGTTCAGCTCGAACTTCCGGAGCGAGTAGAGCAGACCGAAGACAATCACGATATAGCCGGCATAGGCCCCTCTCGTTTTCCACCACGGCGGATTAACGATGAGACTCAGGACGACGCCCTGGTCGTTCCAGACTCCATCGTTGTTGGATCCCTTAACACGCAAAACGTACTCTCCCCCCTCCAGGTTTGTGAATGTTGCTTTCCGCTGCGTCCCCAGTTGAATCCAATTGTCGCTGAAACCGTCCAGCTTGTATGCATATTGGTTCTTCGAGCTGTTGTAGAAACTGAGTGCGGCGAACTCGAAATTGGCGACATTGTCCTTGTACGAAAGGGTGATTCGGGGTTTGACATCCATGCCAATTTCCGTGATGGGCTTCCCTTCTTTGTCGTCGGTATTGTAACGGGTAAATGCCACGAAGGAGATCTGCGGAATGAATGAATTGTCCCGGATGTTTTCCGGTTGGAAATAATTGAACCCGTTGCTCCCTCCAAAGTACATTTCTCCCGTTCGCAAATCGCGTGCGAACGCATTTTGATTGAATTCATCTCCCTGCAAACCGTCGTTGTAATCATAGTTGTTGAACGTCTTGCGCCCGGGATCAAAACGGCAAAGCCCCTTGTTGGTGCTCAACCAGAGGAGTCCATTCCCGTCCTCAAGAATTCCGAAGATGACGTCGTTTGGCAGTCCATCTTTGGCGTGGTATGACTTGAACTTGCCTGTGGATCGGTCGTACTTGTTGAGACCGCCTGTTGTGCCGATCCACAAAGCTCCATTCCTATCCTGATGCAAATTGACGATGAGGTCATCACTCAGGCTGCCGTTGTCATGGGGATCATGCCGGTAATGGACAAAGGTGTTCGTCGTCCTGTCAAACCTGTCGAGGCCCCCGCCAAATGTCCCGACCCAGAGTGTGCCTTCGCGGTCTTCGAGCAATGAGAACACTCCACGTGCGCTAAGGCTCCCCGCGATTGTATCACTGTGCAGGTACCGCGTAAACCTGCCGGAAGCAGGATCGAGCTTGTTCAATCCACCCCGGTACGTCCCGACCCAAATCGAGCCATCTTTGTCCTGAGTCAGCGCATACACCCTGTTATCGCTCAGGCTATTCGGATTCGCCGGATCGTTGCGATAATGAGTGAACGTGCCGGTTTTTCGGTCGTATCGATCGAGACCGTTGTTCACAGTTCCGATCCAGAGCGTTCCCGACCGATCTTCAAAAAGGCATTGAACGAGGTTGTGGCCAATACTCCGTGGATTGGAAGGATCGTTCTTGAAATGAGTGAACGTGCCTCTGGCTCGATCGAACCGGTCAAGCCCTCCACGGGTCCCGACCCAAATAGCACCTGAGCGATCAGCATACATGCCGAGAATGTTGTTATCCAGAAGGCTGTTCACCTCGGAAGGATCGTGCGTCATGTGCACAAATCCTCCAAGCTCGGGGTGAAACGAGTCGACACCATGATCGTTCATACCAACCCAGATCAGACCCGAGCGATCCTGGTAGAGTGAGTAAAGCTGATTCCCACTCAGACTTCTCTGGTCGGCCTCCTCGTGCAGGAACCGCGTGAATTTTTCGGTCGCCCGATCGAATCGGTTCAGGCCGCCGTTGTACGTACCAACCCAAAGGTTTCCGGAACGATCCTCCAGAATCGGCCACACCCAGTTATCACTCAGACTATTCGGATCCGAATCGAGATGCCTGAAGTGGGAGAACGCTTCCGTCTTTGCATCAAAACGGTCGAGACCCCCTTTCGTGCCGATCCAAATGGAGCCCTGTCGATCGCCGTAGATCGAGTAGACATTATCGTCGCTGAGACTCGTTGGTTTTTTTGGATCGTGTCTGAAAACACTCTTGTTTCCGGATGATGGATCAAACCTCGTCACTCCCGCATTGAGATCTCCCGTCCAGACAACCCCTGATGGTTCGATAAATCCCGGTTTTACAGAGTTTGCTCGTGAGCCTTTCAATGTCAACC
>DOWV01000367.1:0-428 GCA_003519375.1 Bacteroidota bacterium | reverse complement strand
TCAACCTCTCGGATGGAAGAAGTTTGAAGGTTCCGGCGGCGCGGTCAAACTTGTTCAACATCGCGGGGCTGTTTTGAGTCCTCACCCAAAGCACGCCGCTTGAGTCTTCCGTGATGGCAATGATCCAGCTGTCATCCAGCGACGTCGAATCGGAGGCGTCGTGACGATACGTCACAAACGCCTGACCGTCGTAGCGGTTGAGCCCATCCTGAGTACCAAACCACATGAATCCGTACCGGTCCTGCAGCACGCAATTCACTCCGCCCTGGGAAAGCCCGTCCTTTACCGTGAGATGGTGGAAGACGATTTTCTCCTGGGAGTGAGCGCCCGTGAAGGGCAATGAGAGGGCCAGCAGAACGAGACAAGTCTTCGCAATCATTCCCTTTTCGCCCATCCGTTCTGCGCCAGAGCCGTGCGGTCTTGAGTTG
>DOWV01000159.1:4443-4827 GCA_003519375.1 Bacteroidota bacterium | reverse complement strand
GAATTCATATCTAAGGTGTGGCCTGTATTTGCGAACTTCCTCAATCCGGTTGGAATTCCAACTTCTTTGGCTCTGCTATAGATGATCTGACTTCCATACTTCATTCCGTGATAATCGAATGAAGAATCATTTGGCACAGTCTTATCATCGAGTCCATGTACATTGTAGATTGGAACATCACCTTTCTGTATCCACTTCCAATCGACGATGCAGCCCCAGTTGTTGATCACGCCGTGAACCTTGGAAGAGTAACCTGGATTTCCGCTTGTTCCTTCAAGCGTGCCAGATCTTTCTGGGTCAATAAAAGAGGGAACTTCATTTTGATCTAGATAAGCCATATGTATTGCGGTGATCGATCCGGCTGAAGTACCAGTGACATAGATT
>DOWV01000159.1:2800-4266 GCA_003519375.1 Bacteroidota bacterium | reverse complement strand
GCCGCTTTTCCGTCTTGAATCGCTCTATAAAGTGCTTCGAAATATGCCACATTGCTTCTTGATGGTCCGATACCTAATCTGTAGTTAATCGACGCGCACGTGTACCCGTGTTGTGCAAATCTTGTAAGCCATGAAGTTGAAAACGGTCCTACTTTGTCATTCGACTGAAATCCACCACCGTGAATAAAGACTATCAGTGGCCTGAAGGGAATCGTGTCATAGGGTGGAGGAGTGTAGACATCAAGAAGAAGTGATTTGACCGTTCCTCCGACGTCTACACTCTCACCATACTTGATATCAGCCTGCAGTTGATAAGAAGAAAAAACCTCTGAGAGATAGCGCTCCTGTGCTTGTGTTTCAAATCCAGTCGTTTCGAGAACGAGAATACAGAGAGACAAACACGCTGACACCCTGCTATTCATGTCTCAACCTATCATCTGATCGGAACCTACGCATGACAGCAGTGACTTTAGGTTACAATGGGGCTCATCATATTGGAAGAGAATCCCTCTCCGATTCGCGTGTTCGTCCGTTCATTACCATTTCAGTCCCATATCCATCTTGACCTCACGATGAATTCTTTTCATAGTCTCCGCAAGCTCACGGTACAAGTGACCATCGCTGGTCATGAGGCCTCGGTTTGACCTGCGGTTCCTCTGATTCGGATCGAAAGTCTTGAACCAACCCAGCCCGATCATATAGTCGGTTGATACCAGCTGTCGCATATGCATTTCAAAAGTCTCTGCACGTTCCTTTTGCGTTCTCAATAGTTGATGCCAACTCCAATCAAGTGGTCTGTTCAGTGAATCGGGACCGAGCTCATATAACTTGGAATCTTTGGCCGGCATGCTATACTCTCCAATGATGATTGGTCGCCCCGTGCCTTCGTTGAGCATCCTCATGACCTGACGCTCCCCGGCATCGAATCCAATGATGTTGTTGTTCGGATAGATATTCATGCAGACGATGTCATACTTCCCCCACAGATCGATGGTCCGGTAAATGTTCGGCAATGGGCGCCAATGCAATCGGTTGGAGATCAACAGATGATTGGGGTCAAGTTCTTTCACCAGACCATAAGTGAAGTCTATATACGTTCCTATCATATGTCTCTCGAAAGCGATGAAATCTTTCCACAATGGATCATCCCAATCTTTCGGTTCTGGCTTGTCAGTCAGGATGTCATTGAAAGAACCGTATGAATACTTCCCAAACCTTGAAGTCCACGTGCGATTTAGCTCATCGATCTTTTTGTATTTTTGCTCCAAGACCTTCATGAACTCTTTTGAAGAATACTCTGCCCAGACATAAGCAAACAGATCCTCGTAAAACACCTCATTATCAACGAACCAACCCAGAAACCACGGTTTGTCCTTGTAGTCCGGTATCATCTGCTCTGCCCGTTCACGAGCAGCTTTTCGCCAGTCTGGATTGAATGGATCTACGAACCAACGGTTATCTGTGCT
>DOWV01000159.1:1231-2644 GCA_003519375.1 Bacteroidota bacterium | reverse complement strand
AGCACCTTGACCATTGGCATATATGGCTGACCGGCCTGATACCTCTCTGCTGTGACATCGGCGAATCTGTCATTCGTCCATCCGGCAAAAGTATTGAAACCAAGGTCTACAAAGATGTCGTACAGTTTTTTCGTCACTTCTTCTGGTGTGGTGCCGTATTCCTTCCTAAACCACTCCGTTTGCGTAACCGGATCCCTCGGACCAGGCGCTACTGTTTCACCGTCAATGCTCGCAGCCCAGGTTGGATTTCCTTTCGGGTCGATGACCCACCAGCGCTTACCTGCTTTTTCGACTCTGTAAAAGCCGGTTGCCGCGAATTTCTTTGTCCCTGCTTTGCTCGCCTTAGGAGGATTGGCTTGCCTCCGCCACCGTTCATGCATGGCCACATCTTTTTCACTAGCCTCCCGAAATTCAATGTCATCAAGCCAAATACTCCCCGTCGTCCGCATCCAACAATAGAAAGAGAGGTCTAGATTCTTTACATCTTCCGGGATATTCTCTAGAATAATGAAGTAATGTCGCCACTTGTCAGAAGAGTCGACTCTCTTTTCAGTGAGAAGTGGAGATGTGCTCTTTCTATAGATTTTAGATTCTACAATCATCGGAATCGGATATTCGGTGATCCCCTTGGTCTTGTACCAGAAACTCAGCAGATATCTTTTCTGAGGATCCAGAGGAATCGGGATCGCCGTCTGAATGCCTGTCGTTTGGCCCGCATAGCTCCAAACGCGTGAAATCTTGCAGGAGCTTGTTCCAGAATGGAATTCAGTTCGGTCTCTTCCCACTTGATGGCTTCGCGGGCTATCGGTGTTTATCATGAACCAGTTTTCCACCGTCTTGTTGGTTCCGATGTTTATCATCCAACCATCCAGATTGTCGCCTTCTCCGATTTCAAATCCTGAGTTTGGCAGAAGATTTTTCATGTTCTGTCCAAATGCCGGGGTGAGAAACAGAACAGTCATGATCATCAGAAATTCAGCTGTGTGTCTAAGGCACTTTTTCATGACAGTAAGTTTCCTTTCATGTATGATGTATGGAATTCTGAATGCTCGAGATATCTGTGTAGACTTTCTGCCGTACTCAATCGCTCACTACAGATGAGGGTATCTATCCCTGGCAATGGAACAGAAAGGGATCAACAACATGCCCGCCGCTCTTCGTGCAGCGCGGCTCTTGTGCAACGGTGCTGAGGTCTGCTTACTTACGGTGCCACGGATTCAGAACTCTTCGGTGCAGGGGGTAACTCGTATTCCAGGAGATCTACTGACTCATGGTCAGCTACGCCCATCCACTGAGCGCAAGAATCGGCAGACGTTTCTCCGGATGCCATAAACACTGAGGACCCGTTTTTGACCAAGAAAGCCGCCGCCACAAACGCCCTGAGTCCCTGCAAGTCTGGCATTGCTTGTCAGG
>DOWV01000159.1:0-1067 GCA_003519375.1 Bacteroidota bacterium | reverse complement strand
GAAACTGTCAAGCGTCTTTCGAGAAGGCCGTGAACCACCGCGACACGCGTTACTTCCAGACACGAGTAAACATGCTGGTTGCGGATGAATGTTGGATCACGACGTGTTAGAGAGCCTCAGGGATGAGTCCGGGAGTATCCTTTTTTTGTCTTTGTATGACAGGATTGCTGGGATTGAGATTGCCCCTAAATTCATCATTGCTGGGAAAATAAAGGAACAATTTGCCGTCTCGATCACTTTCTCCGCAGAAGACCGTACCATCGGGGCCAATTGCCATTGCATCGAACTGATAAGACCTTTTGGAATAGTACGGACTTCAGTCTACGGCAAAATTCCCTGGCTCTCTGAATCCTTCAATTCCTCCTATGTCATACGTGTGCAGTTTGCAGAAGCGGTCGATTTCGCCTGTTATCATGTACATCTTGTCGCCGATCCCAATCCTTATGGCTCTCATTCTTCTCATGCCGCGAGGCTTTCCCAACACGATGACTTTTTCTCGCTTGAGATCGAGTTCGACAAGATATCCATCGTTGGTTGAAGCAAAAACGCGGCCTGATGACGGATCTTTGGCGAATTGCTCAACGATCGGATAATCCCAGGTACCTCACATCGAACGGTTTGGCCGGCAAACCGCGTCTCAGGACAATGTCATTATGCCCACACTCAGCCGCGGTTGAGATTGCCCTAAGACGCCTGAACCTATTCCGGTATAAGTACTGTCGTTTGCGGTAACACCAACAGAGATCACTCGTGTTGCTGCCCTCACCTGAGAACTCCCTGACTTGATCAGAGCGATCCCCTATCAAATGCCGTTCCCATGAGAATCACTCAAGTAACTCATCTTGAGAGTGGCTTCAATAGGCGAACGGTGGTTTGAAAAACACTGTATGCTCTCATCCTTCTGATCCGTGAACACAAAGAGTCCACAAGGCAAAAACACACAAGGATGCAGCATCGCCTCAGGCGTAACCCGCCGACGGGCTGATGATCGACGAAACTTGCTCCCCCTCAACTTAGTTACAGCTCTTGACTTGCGGCCGTTTTAATACTGTAGAGTAGGACACCAG
>DOWV01000310.1 GCA_003519375.1 Bacteroidota bacterium | reverse complement strand
ACCCGACCGTAGGTCCAGCAACTGGGCGGCGACCGTGGTGGTCCCGAGATCGATTGCGATCCCAAATCCCTCTCTGGGCTTGAACTCAAACCGGCTCTCATCGGCCAGGATATGAGCTTCCCATTGTTCGATCTCAAGTGTGATGTCAACTTCCGCCTTGCAGCGACAGGCAAGCCTCCACCCTTGCTCCGCTTCTTTCCTGGAGAGGATGTTTTCCTGCTCCGGGGTCATCGCGAGAGATCCCGAAATGACCTTCACCTTACAGCTCTCGCAAACCGCGTTTCCACCACAGGGGAATTCGACTCCGTAGGGGAAAAGCACCTCCTGCAGAGGCGTACCGCGCTCAACGGTGATATCGTGGCCGAGCGGGAGAAGCGTTATCCGGACAGAATCAGGCATGGTGGAGAATTGGGATCATGAGTTCAGGAGGACGACTTCGATCCATAGTACAGATTATTGCCAAATAATGAAATGATGGGTTGGGCCAAGCAGCACCAAGGCTGAAAGTTGTTGATTTCACGAATTGGGGCGACGTGCCGATGTTTCGTTGCTGGAAACCCGCCGCAAGATGAGGAATACGGGATATCCCGCAAGCAGAATCGCCCCGCCCACCAGAATCGAAGCCGGCTGCGTCGCGATTACGTTGACCGTGATGAAGAGAAGGAAAAGCACAAAGAAGGCGGGCAGATAGGGGTAGAACGGGACCTGATACGCTTTGCCGTTTTGTGAAACCACGCCACGGCGCCGAAGGACGAAAATCGTCGCGGCGACCGTTGCATTGTTCAGCGTGTCAAACACCATGACGTAGTTGACAATCCGCTCAAATGTCCCGAGGAAGAAGACGCAGAGGAGAACGGTCCCGCCGAAAAACAGAAGCGTGAACTCCTGGGCTTGTGTCTTCTCGTTGATTCTCATGAATATTTTCGGCAGTGCGCCGTCCTGGGCCATTGCGTAATACGAGCGCGGTATTTGCATCAGCGTAACATTGACGAATCCCAGGGCGGAGAGGAATATTGCGATCGAAACAATCAAATACGCAGATTGGCCGAAACAAATCTTGGCGACTTCCGCCGCTACGAGCTTCGATCCCGCGATGCCCGATATTCCGAGGACGCTGTAATATGCCACGTTTATCAACAGGTAGAGCCCGATGATAATCGAGATACCGAAGAAAATCGCTCTCGGCATGTTGCGTTCGGGGCTCCGGATATCGCCACCAAAATTGAGGGTGCACTGATATCCACCATACGTGTAGAATACCGAGATCAGTCCTACGCCGAAAGCGATCCAGAGAGGATCGGAAGCCTGAACGCTGCCTGCGTCGGCCGGGACGCTTCCTGCGAAGTAAAACGCCACAAATCCGAGCATCAGGATCATTCCGATCTTGATGATGGTGAGAATGTTCTGCGTCCAGGCCCCCGACTTGATCCCCAGGTAGTTCACAACGATAAGCACTGACACCAGAACGGCAGCAGTGTACTGCGTGACCTGCTGGTTCTGTTTCAGTTCGGGGAAGAGAATCGGCACGACGTATTCTGCGCCGATCATCGCGACAGCTGCCCCGCCGGCACCGTTGACGATGGTGACATTCGTCCAGTTTAGCATGAATGCGACAGACGGGTGAAAGCTTTCGGCCACAACCTTGTAGAAGGCGCCGGGCTTCGGGAACCTCGAGCCGATTTCTGCAAACGTCAGAGCACCGAGAAAGCTGATAAATCCTCCGACAATCCATGCGGCAAAAAACACAAACGGAGTCCCCGTTGCGGCCGCAACCATTGCCGGCGTCCTGAAGATGCCGATACCAATCACCAGGCTCACCACGATCATCGTGGCATCGAACGTCGAGAGCTTCGCTTTGATATTCATAAGTGTCTCTCCGGAGAGGTCATCCGTATGCTGTCGCGAGCCGTCAATGTCGGTGCACCCTGAATGCATATTCTCCGCTTCCCACGTTCAACAGCACGTACTTCTCTTCACACCCCACCAATTCGCAGCCTTGCGCTTTTGAGCCCTGGCGTTGTGTCGCGGGCCAGACAGTAGTCCCATCGAGGATGACGACATGATCCTCCCGCTGGACCGGGACATAGACTGTCCCGACTGCGCCCACCGGAACAACTATCGCCATGAGGAATTCTTCTGCTGACCTCCTCCAGGCCACGCTCACCCTCCCCCGCACCGATCTGAACTCAGCCTGGGCCGAGTCGAGGCCTTGCACAACAGGTGGCTTAAACCGAATATGTTTCCACGCCGGGGCCAACGTTGAAAGGCCTGCCAGCACTCGGTAAAACCACGCGTCAACGCTTCCAAGCATAATGTGGTTATGGGAGTTCATGCCGCCCCCGCCGATTTTTTCCCAGCGTTCCCAAAGAGTGGTGGCACCTTCTTCGACCATATATCCCCAGCCCGGGTACGTACGTTGCACCGCGACCCTGAACGCGACATCGGTACGACCCAGGTCGCTCAAAACATCGAGCAGATACCGTGTTCCCAGAATTCCCGTGTCGAGATGATAATCCTGTTCATTCACAACTCCATGCAGCAAGCGTTCAACGACTTTTGCCTTTCCCTCTGGCGGCACCATGTCGAGGTAGAGCGGAAGCGCATTCGATGTCTGTCCGGGGCTGCGATCGACGGGGGCGAAGCGATTCACTTCGTATTCGCCATCCCTGAGAAACGTACGATTGAATGCGGACCGGATGTTGATGGCGAGAGCTTCCAGCTTGCGCTGATCCTCCTCCTGCCCGATCGCTGCCGCGATCCTGCCAAGGAGAACAGTGTCGTGGAAGAAATACCAGGTTGATGTAAGTTCGACGGGCGTCCTCTTGGGGGCAATGCTTCCCGGCGGGCACCAATCCCCGTACTTACCGAGTGTTTTCACTATAAGGCCATCCGAATGATCACGCAGGAAGAAGACGTACTTCTTCATCGAATCGAAATAACGTCCGAGGATCCTCGTGTCGCCATAGAACTGGTACATCAGCCAGGCAATCGTGATGTAGGCTGCGCTCCAGGCCGGATCCGCCGGGTAAAGTCGCCCGAGATATGCCGGCACGGTATCGGGAAGGCTTCCATCCTCCCGCTGAGCGTGGTGAATATCACGCAGGAACTTTGTATAGAACGACGCCATGCCGAAATTGAACATCGATTCTTCGGCGGCGAGATGGGCATCTCCCAGCCATCCCTGTCGTTCGTCGCGCTGCGAGCAGTCCGTGGGAATGCTCATGAGATTGGATCGTTGGCCCCACAGGATGTTTCGGTGAATCTTGTTTATGAGCTCATGGGAACACGAAAACTGACCCACCTCGGCAACGTCGGAATGCACGACGCATCCCAGTACGGAGATGATCGACGGCAGTGCGGGGTCTGCCGTGATCTCCAGGTATCGGAATCCGTGGTATGTGAACCTCGGCTCGTACGCCTCCGCTCCTTCGCCACGCAGAGTATAAACGTCTGTTGATTCCGCGTTCTGATTGGGCGAGATGTTGAGCGAACCGTCATCGTTCAGAAGTTCCGCATGCCTCAGCTTCACCTCTGTTCCGGCTGGACCGCTCACCGACAGCCTCACCCATCCGGCAAAGTTCTGGCCAAAATCATAGACCGCCTCACCGGATGAGAGCATCGACCATTTCCGGGGAGAAAGTATCTGAACAACTCTGATCGGCTCCATCATCTGCGCTGCAACAGGCACTCCTGCCACCACTTGTGCCGATTCCCAGGAGGAATCGTCGAAAGAGGGCTCATCCCACCCCGGCATTTCGAGCCTTGCATCGTACCGTTCGCCGAAGTAAAGGCCGTTCTCCTGAAGGGGGCCGTACGAAACCTTCCAATCGGAAGACGTCGCGACCGAATCGACGGTACCGTCCTCGCACTCAACCACCAGCTGCATTCGCAGCTTCGGAGCATCGTACCCATAGCTGCGGATGTACCGGCCATTTCCCAAAAGAACCCCGATTGTGCATGCATCTCCGGAGGCAAGGTGGGAGGTCACATCGTACGTGCTGTAGAGCGCGACTTTCCTGTATTCGGTTTGCGCGGGATCGAGGACGCTGTCTCCGACTTTGCTTCCGTTCAATCTCAGTTCATAGTATCCCAATCCACAAACGTACGCTCTTGCCCGTGCGATACGTTTTTTCAACCTGAATTCTTTACGCAGATAGAGTGTGAAGGAGTTAACATAGTCTCCAAGCGGTTCGCCCAGCAGCGTACTCCCCTTCGACCTGAACTCTTTTACCCCCTGCCTGCTGATCCATTGGCCCTTCCAATCAGTTTCCTGGAGCAATCCCATTTCGAACCTGGCGATCCCGCTCCACGGACTGGAAATATCGGTCTGTTCCCACCAACACACACGCCAGAAGCACTCCTGCCTCGACAGAAGCACAGAGCCGTTGAAAGGAATGTTGCTCGTCTCGTCCGAGTTCACTTTACCGGTGTCCCAGATATCACCCTCTCCCTGAAGAGCTCGCAATTCCGATGAGGAGACGATAATCCGATAAGCCCTCTGGGAGCGCGTTCTCCCTCCCTGCGGAACAATCCAGGAAAACCTTGGCCTCGGTTCGTCGATACCAACCGGATCGATCAGATACTCACAACGCAAGTCAACCGGTGCTTCAATACTCAATCAGAGACCTCCCTCGCGGTGATACATGCCGGGGAATGATACGGGTTGGCAAGAACACACTCGAGACGATCGGCACATGGCGTCAAAGCCGACCGTGCTCATGAATCGTTTCATACATCGTGACGATATTTTCGGTGGGTGTTATCGGCTGCAGATTGTGGCACGGAGCGCAGATCCATCGGGCACCTTTGAAAATCTCCAGGTTTTCAAGGACTTCAGCTTTGACCTCTTCGACGGTGCCGAACGGAAGCGTTTGCTGGTTATCCATCGCGCCATGGAAGATTATTTTGTCGCCGAAATCGCGGACGAGTTCCCCGCGGCCCATCGAGGGGCACCGCCACTGAATCGGATTGAGCAGCTCGATTCCGGTGACCGAAATCAGATCGGGAATGACGGACCGTACATCCCCGTCGGTATGGTAAAAGACGTGAATCCCATAGCTCCTCGCGAGGTCAGCCATTTTCTTCTGATTTGGGAGAATGTATTTCCGAATGTCTTCCTCGCTCATCAAAAGTCCGCGCTGCCCCCCAAGATCTTCAGCGAGGTAGGCAATGTCGATCACGCCCTTGCCTATCTCGAATGCTCTCTGATTGAGGTCATAGTAGTATTTGAAGATATGATCGAGAGCCGCCTCGAGTATCTCAGGACATTCAAGAAAGTCCATGAGCCCCTGCTCCAGGCCGCGGAGAGCACAATAGAGGAGAAACGGTTCATATTCTCCGCAGCGAACGAACCGATGACGCGGTACGTTTTTGACCATTGCCCGGAAGACGCCGTAATCGTGATCATCCGCACTCGGCCACCTGTACGAATGGATTTCTTCAACGGTCGTCACCGATGCCAGGGGGTGCGTATCGAACTCATCATACGTACCTGCCCCGTAGCTCATTTTCCGACGTCTCAGTCCCCAGATGTCCGCCTCCGGATCATCCGGGTGATACGATACGGTCCGCGGCGGCTCGATTCTTGTGACGCCGTCGATATTCAGCTTGTTGTACACGTCCTCAAGGGTATTACAGCGGAGTTCCTTCATCAGCCGGTCCGATACTTCATCGGTGGCCCAGTAGTCGGTAGGAATCCTGTCAGGCCGTTCTCGATTGAATAGAGCCAGCCAACGGTCGCGCGGGGTCATCATGGGAATCTATTTCCGCTTGCTGAGGACTTCGGTTTCATATCCCCTCACCACGTCAATCCAATCGTCACCGGCGGACACACCGGCGGTGAGGCAATGGTAATCCCACACTGCACCCAACGGAAGAAGCTTGGCCTCTTCCTGGAGAGCGAGCCGTGAGAAGAAATCGTTCCTGTCTTCCGCTTCCCGGAGTTTGGATCGCGGTTCCAGGAGCGCGGCAAGAAGCGCTTTAAGCGTCGATCGCGCTCCGGTTACCCAGGCGCCGATCCGGTTCAGGCTGGCGTCGAAATAATCGAGAGCGATGTGCACCCTCGCCAGCGCATCAGAACGAACGATCTCCTCCATGAGCGAGCGCAGCTCATCGTTCATGATGACGACATGATCGCTGTCCCATCGGACACCGCGACTTACATGGAGCAATACTTCGTCAAAGAATTGCAGGATGGCAGATATCTTATCGGCTACCAGCTCTGTCGGATGAAAGTGGCCCATATCGAGACAGACGATTTTCTTGTTGGCGAGTGCGTACGCCAGATAGAACTCATGCGATCCCACAACAAACGCTTCACTGCCGATGCCGAAGAGTTTGCTCTCAACGGAGTCTTTGATCAAAGCGGGAGGATAAGCCACTGCGTAGATTTCGTCGAGGGACTGTCGAAGCCGCTTACGTGGAGACCATCGGTCCACCGGGGCATCCTTTGAGCCATCCGGAATCCAGAGATTATGCATGCACGGCGAGCTTTGCTCTTTCCCCATCACAACGGCGATTTCCCGGCACCGCTTGACATGTTCGATCCAAAACGACCGAATGCCCGGCTGCGGGTGACTCAAGGTGAAACCGTCATCAGATTTCGGATGTGAAAAGCAGGTCGGATTGAAATCTAGTTTGAGGCCGTGCTGCTTCGCCCACGCGATCCAGCCCCGAAACTGCTCCGCAGAAATCTGATCCCGATCGATTTGTTTTCCACCGAACTCTCCGTAGCTGGCGTGAAGGTTAAGCCGATGTTTGCCCGGAAGCAGCGAATACACCTTGAGAAGATCCATTCGTAGTTCTTCGACGGACCTTGCTTTGCCGGGATAATTTCCTGTTACCTGTATTCCTCCCCCTGCCAACAATGCCTCCGGTCGCTCGAACCCCCCGACATCATCTCCCTGCCAGCAATGGAGAGAAAGCGAGACGGTAGAAAGTGCTCGCAGCGCCTCGTCGGTGTCCACGCCGGATTGGGCATACTGTTCACGAGCGAGGTCATATCGTTTCCGGGTCAGAGTTTCACGCGCCATAGAATCCTTATCCTCAATGTGGTTCTTCTTCAAATGCTTTCATGCCCGAGCCTGTATGGTGTCGAGAAACCGACCAAATGCTCCCTCCCACTCCTCCACACCAACCGGCTCGTAAATAACGGGAGAGAATGAGTGGGCTACGATAGAGCGGATATCCCGCAGCGATTCAACCGATCCGTGCCCCAGCGCCTGAACCAGAATATTACCAATTGCTGTTGCCTCCACAGGACCGGCAACCACGGGAAGCCCGGTTGCGTTGGCGGCAAACTGACAAAGCGTGCTGTTCTGCGCCCCGCCGCCGATGATGTGAATGCGATCGATGGTCTTTCCTGTCAGTCTCCGAAGCTGCTCAAGCGTAACGCGATATTTCAACGCCAGACT
>DOWV01000076.1:8355-12585 GCA_003519375.1 Bacteroidota bacterium | reverse complement strand
AACCACCTTCTTGAACCGACCCGAAGGATTCCGCATCGAGACAATGCACCAAAACGAAATCTCAGAGAGAGTGATTGGGTGTGCAATCGAGGTGCACAAAGCACTGGGCCCCGGCTTGCTCGAAAGTGCGTACGAGGAATGTCTCGCCGCCGAGATGGACGCAAGAGGCTTGAGGTTCGAGCGACAAAAACCAATCCCGGTACTATTTCGCAATATTAAACTTGACTGCGGGTATCGAGTGGATTTCCTTGTCGAAGATAAAGTCGTCGTGGAACTTAAGGCAATTGACGTAGTACCACCGGTCATGCACGCCCAAGTTCTAATGTATGTACGACTACTTGACGTAAGACTCGGGCTCCTGATCAATTTCCATGTAGAGCAGTTAACCAAGGGGATACGACGATTCGTACACAAACTCATTTGAATCTCTGCGATCCTCTGCGACTCTGCGGTGAAAACCATTCAACCTAATCCTTGCTTCTCATGTGCGGTATAGCAGGCATATTTTCCCCCTCGGGTCGTCCTGTCAACAAGGATTTACTGGTCAGGATGTCCCGGTCCATCAGGCATCGTGGACCTGATGACGAGGGCTTTCTCCTGTCGCGAACGGGATCATCCTACATCCGGCCATTTCGCGGCAGCGAATCCAGAGCCGAGATCAATCATCCGGACATAGAATCGCCGGAAAGCGCGGCGCACGAGCCCAACTTCGCACTCGCCTGGCGGCGGCTGAGCATCATCGATCTCTCCCCCACCGGCCATCAACCGATGACGGATGCGAAGCAGAATGTCTGGATTGTCTTCAACGGGGAAATCTACAACTATATCGAGATCCGGGAGGAGCTTCGGACCAAGGGCTTTGTCTTTCGCACGCAGTCGGATACTGAAGTCATCATCCATTCGTACACTGCCTGGGGAACCGATTGTGTCCAGCATTTGAACGGGATGTGGAGCTTTGCTCTCTACGATGCCGCTCAGGAAAAACTCTTCTGCGCGCGCGACAGGTTCGGCATCAAGCCTTTCTATTATGTCTGGAATGGCACGACCCTCCTCTTTGCGTCTGAGATCAAAGCTCTTTTCGAATCCGCTGAGGTCCCCCGCGTGGCGAACGAAGGGATGGTTTACGACTATCTCGCCCATCGGATTCTTGACCACACCGATCAGACGTTCTTTGAATCTGTCTCTCAACTCAAACCCGGGCACACACTGGAGCTCGATCAGTCCGGGTTCCGTGTCCGGCCGTACTATCAGCTCTCGTTCAATCCCGAGCTCGGTCATTACGACGACGCCGAAGCACGGCGTCTTGCCGGGGAATTCCGCGAACGATTTACAAACTCCGTTCGCATTCATCTCCGCACCGACGTTACGCTCGGAAGCTGTCTCAGCGGAGGACTCGATTCCTCCTCGATTGTATGCACCGCCAACCAGCTCATTTTTGGATCTGAGGCAGTGAGCAGAGCCGTGGTCGGAGACAGGCAGAAGACGTTCACGGCAACGTACTCCGATGCCCGCTTCAGCGAAGAGCGGTTCGTTCAGAGCGTGATCGATCAGACTCACGCCCGCCCCTACTTCATTGAACCAACGAGCACCGGGCTTCTGGCGGATTTGAACGCATTCGTCCGAGCTCACGATGAGCCGGTGATCTCCACATCGATGTACGCACAGTGGAACGTGATGAAGCTCGCCGCGCAGCACAAAATCAAAGTCCTGCTCGACGGTCAGGGCGGCGACGAGCTTCTGGGCGGTTATCGCTGGCATTTTCCTGTCTTCCACGGGCAAATGCTGAAAGCGCTTCGTTTCGGCGATCTCGCGGCGGAACTTCGCTCCGCAAGCAGCATCACAGGCATCCCGACGGCGCAGCTTGCCAAGCCCGTCGTCATGAAGGTCGCCAAAACGCTGATTCCTCATTCCCTGCAGCCCGGTCTTCTGGGAATTTCGCCATACCTCAACGCAGATTTCGTCAACAAGAACGGGAACCGCGCTTCCGCTCTGGTCAAGAGCGATTTCAACCTCCAGCAACGGCTTTGGGAAGAGGAAACAAAGTTCAACCTCCAGCAACTCCTTCACTACGAAGACCGCAATTCTATGGCGTTCTCAATCGAGGCGCGCGTGCCGTTCGTTGAATACCATCTTATCGAATTCGTGATGAATGTTCCGGCAGTATACAAGATCCACAGCGGCTGGTCGAAGCACCTCTTGCGCACGGCGATGGAGGGAACGCTGCCGAAGGACATCCAGTGGCGGAAAGACAAGATGGGATTCGTCACACCGGAAGAAGTCTGGATGCGCGAACTTCAGAACGATCTTCTCAAGATATTGAAGCGCGAACCGATGAGGTCCGTGCGATTCGTCGACACAGAGAAGTACCTGAGCGATCTCCAACTCCCCTCATCCCCGATGCACTCCAGCGACGTCTGGCGTTTGCTTAATCTCGAGCTGTGGATGAGGGAATTCAACGTGAGGTGACCGTCACCTCGCCGAGGTCGATCAGGTGTGCAGCTTACCTGAACAGAACCTCTCTCAAAAACACTTTCATAAGAAAAGACGGTCTCACGCCAAGCCGCCCCGACCAAGAACGTCGGGGTAAACAAAGTCGCTAAAATTGAAAGTTGTCTTGCTTCTTTGCGACTTGGCGCCTTTGCCTGCCGGCAGGCAGGCGTGAGGATTTTTGAGATGACTTCTGGTGAGTCAACGCAAAGTCAGCCGATCAGTTACATCAAAATCACGATGATCAAGACGTACACACGGGCAATCCTCCATCGGATGGTCAAACCGGCCTTGTGGCGCTGGTTTGGGAATGCGCGAGCTTCGCAGCTGAGCGACGAGGGCTTCCGAAGCCTCTTCCCCTTCCGCAGTAATCCGGCTCAGTTTCTGCAGGATTTCCACGAAGCGGCTCGATTCAAGTTCTTCTTCCACCCCCGCAATCAAAAAGACTTTTTCCTCCAGCTGGTTACGCAGTCGCAACTCTACGAAGAGATCCTCGGGGATGCCCGGGACGTAATAGCAAATCAGTTTGACGTGCTCGGTTCTGGCAAGACGTTTCTCGGAGAGAAGATTCGTTGGCGAAGGGACTTCAAAACCGGCAAGGAGTGGCCCCTGCGCCGTCTGACAGCCGGCGAGATCATCGATGCCGGCAATCCGTCCGATATCAGGATTGTGTGGGAGTTGAACCGTTTTCATCAGGTGTGGTGGCTGGGCAAAGCCTACTGGGTCACACACAATGAGGAGTACGCCCGCAAATTCCGTTCGCTCATCGAAGAATGGCTCGATGAGAATCCCGTGGGACAGGGTCCCAATTGGTTTGGAGCCATGGAAGTCGCCATTCGCGCGTGCAACTGGATTGCCGGCTACTACTTCTTCTGCGAATCTAAATCCGCCTCCGACGAATTCTGGATTCGTTTTCTGAAGAGTCTCCATGCTCACGGCCTTTTCATCGAAAACCACCTCGAATACTCAAAGCGGAACGGGAATCATCTTCTTTCCGACATCGTGGGATTGCTCATGCTCGGCGTGTTCTTCGGCTCTGCTCCGTTTGGCCGGCGCTGGCTTGCCTGGAGCAGGGATGCCCTTGTGGAAGAGATGGAACATCAAGTCTATGCCGACGGCGTGAACTATGAAAAATCCACAGGATACCACCGCTTTGTGCTTGAGTTCATGTATACGGCTGCGGTGCTCTGCCGGCAGAACAAAACTCCTCTTCCCGATTCGTTCATGCATCGCCTTGAACGAATGTTCGAGTTCACATTCGCCTATACCCGGCCGGATGGGTCCGCCCCGGCTGTCGGCGACGCAGACGACGGACGGCTCTTCCGGTTCTCTGCCCGCGAGGACTTCAACGATCACAGGCACGCCCTGGCCGTCGGGGCGGTTCTGTTTCATCGGTCGGATTTCCGCGCCGCTGCCGGTTCTTTTCTGCAGGATGTGCTCTGGCTCTTTGGAGCGGAAGGATTTGAGAAACATCAGATGCTGAAATCGGAGCCTGCCCCCGTCGCCTCTCGGGCATTTGTCGGGGGCGGATTCTACGTCATGCGGAGTCAGGATGTTCACCTGTTCGTGGACGCCGGAGACCTGGGCATGCGCGGACGGGGCGGTCACGGGCACAACGACACATTCAGTTTTGAGCTCTGGTGTGACGGCGGGCCGCTGATCGTTGATTCAGGCACATATGTCTATACGGCGGACATACAAGTCCGAAATGAATTTCGGTCTACTTCGGCACACAACTCGCTC
>DOWV01000076.1:664-8174 GCA_003519375.1 Bacteroidota bacterium | reverse complement strand
GGCGATGTCCTTGAGGCGGAGCACTACGCCTACTTGAGGCTTCCATCCCGAATCACACATCGCCGGCGTTTCGAGCTCCGCAAAGTGCCTTTCTCCCTCCTGATCATCGACACACTCAGTGGCTCAGGCTCGCATTCAGGTGAGAGTTATCTTCACTTCGCGCCAGGCATCTCTCCGGAAGTGACAGCCTCCCAAAAAGCCATAGCAAGAAAAGGAAACACGGAGTATATTGTCTCTGTCTCTACAGGAGAGATTTCTGTTCTTGAGACCTGGCACTCAAGAAGCTACGGAGTTCGGGAGAAGAACCGGACGCTCAAGATTGCTTTTGCGTCGCTGCTCCCTTCGGAAATCCGAATCCAGATTGAGAAGAAGTAAGAAGTGTTCTTAAAGAGATCTCACGCAAAGTCGCAAAGCCTGTCCAAAATGTCTGATTATTAGCCCCTCGCTTGCCCCGACCTGCCCCGATGTCTTGTATCTGGGACGTTGTTGGTTCGGGGGCGGTTCGCTTTTTGAATCCCGCATATGAGCGGCGTCCGAGAGCGGGACTTGGCGTGAGACAATCTTTTTACCACCATACTGAAGACCGCCGAACACCGTGAAAAAAACATCCGCCTCCCGCAAACTCGCAGGCACCGTCTCAGTGGCAATTCCTGTATTCAACGAAGAAGAGAGCATCTCCCTTCTTCTTGACCAGCTGCGTCCGGTCATCGACAAGCTTCCATACGAATTTGAAATCCTCTTCGTCGACGACGGAAGCACGGACGGAACATACCGCGTAATTCAGGACGCGCGAAAGAAAGATCCTCGCATCAAGGTTCTGTCTTTTTCGCGCAACTTCGGGCATCAGGCCGCCTTGATCGCCGGCCTGCAGTACGCCACAGGGAATGCCGTCATTACGATGGATGGCGACCTTCAACATCCCCCGGCATTGATCCCGGACCTCATCGATACGTGGCGCGAGGGATTTCAAATCGTCTATACCATACGTGAATCGACTGTCAAGGAATCCTTCTTCAAGCGATTCACGTCGCGGTTTTTCTACCGCCTCATCAACGCTTTCTCTGATACGCGGGTGCAGCCCTTCGCGGCAGATTTTCGACTTCTCGACCGATCGGTCGTCGACAGTCTCAAGACCCTGAAAGAACGTGACCAGTTCCTTCGGGGATTAATCGGCTGGATGGGTTATAACGCCGCCGGTATAGGGTTCACTGCCGGCGAGCGGGCAGCGGGCACAAGCAAATACAGCACGAGAAAAATGATCAGGCTTGCACTCGACGGCATCCTCTCTTTCTCTGCAGCGCCGCTTCATCTCGTGACGTATCTGGGATTTGCGGTTTCCCTGATGAGCTTCCTCTACGGCGCTTATTCGATCTATGCTTTTTTCTTTACCAACCTGACGGTGTCCGGTTGGACGTCTCTCCTTCTGGCGGTTCTGTTCCTGGGCGGCGTCCAGCTCATCAGCATTGGCTTCCTCGGCGAGTACCTGATCCGCATCTATAACGAAACGAAAGCCCGCCCGTCGTTTATCATCAAAGAGTCATCCGGCATTGACACAGCAAAACACTCCGACCGTTAACGCCTCGCCTCAGACGCGAAACTGCATCCTCTGCGGCACAGACGCCAGCCATCACGAGTGTTATCCCGGTATCCTGCGTTGCCCTTCGTGCACGCTCGTTTTTGCCGATGCGCATTTGTCCGCAGCCGAGCTTGAGCATCTGTACCAACGAGGGTATTTTTTTGGAGACGAATACCTCGACTACCAGGAAGACAAGCCCTATCTTCAGAGGAATTTCAGCGCCCGACTGAAAACGCTTCGGCGGTTTTCCTCCGGGGGGAACCTCTTTGAAATCGGATGCGCCTATGGCTATTTTCTCGAGCTGGCGGCAAAAACCTGGCAGGCTGAGGGGTGCGACATTTCTGCCGGGGCCTGCCGGGATGCGCGCAGCCGAGGGCTCAATGCAACTGCGGGGGACTTCATGAGCCTGCCGTTGAGTCGAGCCTGGTACGACGTCGTCGCGTTGTGGGACACAATCGAGCATCTCGCCCGGCCTGACTTGTACGTCGAGAAGGCTTCGCAACTATTGAAACCAGGAGGCGTCTTGTGTGCGACAACGGGGGATGTTGACAGCCTTGTTGCACGCTCGCGGGGTCAACGATGGCGGTTGATTCATCCTCCCACGCATCTCTTCTACTTCAGCAGAAAAACCATCGGGAAAATGTTCGACCAGTGTGGCCTGGAGATTGTACACTTTCAGCACGTCGGGTACTCGCGAAGCGTTCAACAGATGCTGTATTCCCTGCTTGTCCTCAACCGGGAGACAAAGATCCGTAAAGCGATCTACAACACCGTAAAACCGTTGCTCTCATTTCCGCTCTATCTTAATCTGTACGACATCATGTTCGTCATCGCCCGCAAGAAATGATGACCACGACGCGCCGAATTACGACACCTCTTCTCCTCGTCCTCGTGCTGGCCGCCGCATTCCGGTTCGGCTTCCTCTACAAGAAATGGAACAACCTCGACTTCGCTCCGGTTTCCCTGATGCACGCCGAAGTCGCGCGCAATATCCTCAACGGGCAGTGGTTCCAGATCGATCAACGACATCTTCAGTTTACTCTTCAGGAATGCCGCAGCCGCGGTGCGTTGATTGATCCTTCGGAGCTGCCTGCACCCGCAAACGAACAACTGACGCCGCTCTTTGAAGAGGAGCCCGGGTACGGACTCCTGATGGCGGGCTTATGGAAAGTGACCGGATCTCACCGATGGTGGCCCATCCGCGTGTTGCAGATTCTCATCGACCTGGTGATGTGCTGGCTTGTCTACCGGATCGGCCGGAAGATGTTCAACGAACGGACCGGAATGGCCGCATCGCTGATCTATGCCTGCTTTGTCCCGGGTATTGAATTGGTTGTACGGCCCCACCGCGACATTTGGGTCACATTCCTTTTCATTTTCACAGTCTATCAACTTATCGCCCTGCGTGACAGCAGGAGACCCTGGCTGCAGATTCTCTCCATCGGAATCGCGACCGGGATCGTCGCATGGATGCGATCGACAGTTTTGCTCTACGTCATTTTCATGATGCCGCTTCTGTTCATCGGACGACCCGTGAAAGAGGCTCTCCGGTTCTCCGCGGTTCTTCTGGCCGCATTCGCTCTCACGTTTTCGCCGTTGATTATCCGCAACTACGCGGTTTTTGACAGGTTCATGGCAACCCGGGGTGTGTTCTGGCATTCATTCTGGGCGGGCGTCGGACAGATGCCAAACCCCTATTATCTTCAGGATGACGATGAGACGATTGTCCGTTTCGCACAATCGTTGGATTCCACAGCAGAGCGCCAGACCATTGCGTACGAGCAGGTACTGAAAGCGGAAGCTCACAAGTTCGTCCGGGAGCACCCGGTGTGGTATGCGACTTCGATTGTGAGACGTGCGATTGTTTTCGTCACCCCCAAGGTCGGGCGTGAGATCTTCTTTCAGCCGTTGCTTCCGAAGCATGTGACCGGAACCTTGAACGTGTCGATCAGCAAGATCGCGCTCCTGGCTGTCGATGTTCTCGTGACTTGCCTGTTTCTCGCGGGAATATGGCTCACGAGGAGCCGATGGAGGGACCTGCTGGTGGTGGGATACCCATACCTCTACACGCTTGCAACGCTTGCCCCGTTCTATCTTGTCGGCAGGAATATCATGAACGTCTACTTCGTTGTCCTGATCGTAGCATCGGCGGCTCTCACGTCTCTCTGGAATCGCTTCAGGCCGTCGTCCTGACGGCAGCCTCACCCATTCCTTCTATCTCCGCCCTGTTTTGCTTACTGCCGACGCAGTGTTCGGCGCCCCCGATGTTCTCATTGTCGCGATGAATGCGCCGGCATAGCACATCATGCCAAGCGCGAGGAGCTCGTAGTGATACGGCTTCGGGTATTGAAAATGGAGTGAAGCATCCGTATCGAGGACGAACGAGATGAGAATCAAGATCGATCCCATGAGAGCCAGAACAATGGCGGCGCGAGATGCTTGAAAGGAGCCATACTCTTCCTCTTTCCGGAGAATCAGCCAACCGCCTGCTATCATCGCGAGCGAAACGAGGACCGGGCCGATAACAGGTCCAATCCACGGAATTGGGATGAGGAAGAGGATATCCCACTCGAACACCGAATCCGGCCAACCAAGGATCACCTTCAGCCAGACGTAATAGAAGATATCCCAGACGCCGAAACCGATCAGGAAATAGGAGAAGCGCTGCCATCGGCCTTCGCCTGCTATCATGGCCACGACGATGAGCATAACAAGTGTAGCAAACTCGCGGGCGATCTCAACACCGACGTTCGAGACGGAGGCTGACTTCAGGGGAAATGCAAAACCTTCAGGGTAGAAAATCTGCCGGAGGTACACAACCACGCTTGATTCAACGAGTGCGAAGGCGACTGCAAATATCGTGACAAGGAGGATGGTTCGTGCGCTCTTCATACGTAGGTTAGACGCACCTGAAATGAAAACGCTCCTGCCCATGTCACTGTAGCCCGACACAAGCAGGAGCGTTTTTCAAGAAAGGTTAGTTAGTGCCGGTGCGCGCCGGACGCGGTGCAGCTTCCGGCTTGCGGGGGAACTTTCCGTCCCTCATCGCGGCGTTGTAGGCGAATGCCGCCATGATGGTTGCAGCCTGCTTCATGTCGTCGGCTTGCGCCCTCTCATACAGATCCATCGTGTAGTGATGCGTGCGCTCATTGTACTCGATCGGATCCTGAATGAACTGGAAGCCCGGAAGTCCGACAGCGTCAAAGGACAGGTGATCGGTCCCGCTGGTATTCTGAATGGTGAGCGTTGAGGCACCAAGTGAGGCGAACGGCTCCAGCCACGCGCGGAAGATCGGGCGTGCCGCCTCGTTCCCCTGCAGATACACTCCGCGGATCTTTCCGGTTCCGTTGTCGTGATTGAGATAGACCGAGAACTTGTCGAAATCGGGTTTCTTCTTCAACTCTCCTGCGCCCCCGCCCATCGGGAATCCCCCTCCTGCTCCTTCACGTGCAGCATAGTGCCTTGTTACATATTCGCGTGACCCAATAATTCCCTCTTCTTCTGCAGCCCACAAACCAATCCGGATGGTGCGGCGAGGTTGCAGGCCAAGGGTCTGGATGATGCGAACTGCTTCCATGCAGGCTGCGGAGCCGGAGCTGTTATCCGTGGCGCCCGTGCCACCGTGCCACGTGTCGAAGTGTCCGCCCAAAAGTACGATCTCGTCTTTCAGATCCGTTCCGGGAATTTCGGCAATGACATTAAACGATGAGTCGGCTTGAGTCCACGCAACGTCCAGGATCATCTCAAGCTTCACCTTCTGATCCTTCTTCATCATCCGGACCAGCCGGTTGTAATGCTCGGCGGCCAGAGTCACTTGTGGAACAACCTGAGGGACTTTGGGATCGTATGCAGTCACGCGTTGTCCCTGCACGGCACCCGCCGGTGGCGGTACTGTCGCCGACTGAACAATCAAGTTGCCGCCATCACCCCTGCCAACGTCGAATACAACCAGAGCGCCCTCTTTCAGGCACATTTCAAGTTTCCGGGGAAGTACATTCTGGCCGCCGCCACCGCGCATCTGGCTGAGGAAGCGGGCTATGCGAGCTGAATCGGCATCAGGGGCGAACTCACGAATCATGGCTCGCTGTGCAGAGTCACGAGCAGCCGGTGTCATTCTCGAAAAATCCGGCATACCACGGAAGCGACGTGCGCCACCCGCTTGCGGCGCGGCGTTCGCGAGCCGCAGAAGCTCTGAATCGGTGAGCCTCTTCCCTTCTGCCTCAAAATGCGCTGGGACGTCACGCTCATCGCTGACGAGCACAAACTTGCCCTTCAGCTTGCCCTTGAATTCCTCGAGCTCCGCTTCCGACTTCGCATCGAACAGAATCGCTTCGCCTGTCACTGTTCCCTTCACACCAGGGCTCCACGCTTTGGGGTAACCGATAATTGGGAAGGGCTGAGGGTCGACGGTATTGAGAGCGAACCGCTTCAACGTCCAACCTTTGGAAACAGGAGCGCATTTTTCGAAATGTATGTTCTGGAGACCCCATGACGCGAGTTTTTTCGCGACCCATTCTGCACCTTCTTTGTACTCGGGGGACGCGTTCAAACGCGGGCCATACACGTCGGTGAGATAGCTCAGGACTTCCATCACCTGAGATCTGTTCAATCCTTCGTCTTTGATCTTACTGATGACAGCCGTGTCGACCTTCTCGGCGACCTGGGCGAAGCCAGCGGAAACAACGAAAGCCACAAGAGCAAGAACAACAAGTATGCGCCTGGCCATGAAAAGTCCCTCCTTTTTGAGTTTGTAGAGTGGAAACGATTGTGGGAAAAAGCTCTGATTACCCTGCGGGTGACAGTAACAGAATTAACGGAAAAGAAGCGTAAAAGTAGCGCGGCCCGGACCCGTTTTTTTCACCTCTGCGCCAGACCAATCATGTGATACAGAAACCGCCTCCGGACTTCCTCATTGAGGCTGATCCGCCAAGCGATTCAAGCGCGAAGAACAGGCGATTTTTCTCCGAAAACAGGATCCACTGGCTCAAAGAACCGTCATTTTGCGATATTCGCAAAAAACTCTTGACTGATGCTCTTTTTTTCTTCACTTTCCGATTGGAGAAGCCTAACGAAATGACTCGTCTGCAGTTGACATTCCAGCGTGCGTCAATGATAGACCTGAACTTGCTCACGATAGAACCTTCAGTACTGAAACTCATTTCCAAAAGAACCGCTCTCGAGCTCGCCGTCTTACCGATCGCAGTCAAGAACGACGTCGTCATCATTGCCGTCCCGCCGATGTTCCACAGCCAGGTGCTCACCGACATCCGGATGCTCCTCGGCAACGCCAAGAGAATCAAACCGGTTTCCGTTTCGCGGGATTCAATCATCGCGGCAATTCATCGATTCTATGGAACCACAGATTCCTGAACGTCAACCGCTGCAACCTGCAATGCTGATCCGTGTCGCACGCCCGGAGTCTCCGCCAGGAGAGCTTCCGGCTTCTGCGTCTCCAGACCATCCACTCTGCAACTTCGCCTGATATCGCGCAACGCAACACCTTTCGATACCCCACAACACAAGTTCCGCTTCACATCCTTCAAACACCCCTTAGTACACTCTAAGGGTCATCATCCAACCACCAACCTCATGGAGGCTCTCATGCCCAATACCAATTCGTTGTATTCGACTATGGTCCGCGCAGGACGAACAACGTACTTCGTCGATGTCAAGGAGGCGAAGAATGGCAACAAGTACCTTTCGATCTCCGAGAACCGGATCAACGGCGACGAGAAAAAACGGACCACCGTACGAGTCTTCGGCGAATCGATTCCGGAGTTCAAGAAGGCCGTTGAAGACGCAGCCGCCGCCGTCGCCTCATAAGCCTGGGGATGGTCGTCGGCATTCCGGGTCGGCCCACGCGGAGGGCCGGCCCACCCTTAAGACAAAACGAAAGCCCTCAGCCTCGCCGAGGGCTTTCGCATATCCCGACTG
>DOWV01000076.1:0-434 GCA_003519375.1 Bacteroidota bacterium | reverse complement strand
AACGCTTTAGCCACGTGCGAGATTCTTGCTTCGCCAACCCCCTTGCCGACCAGATACTTCCTGACCGCATTCGCCCGCAGCGTCGAAAGCTTCTCGTTGATCGCCCGACTTCCCACGTTGTCGGTATGTCCCGACAGGGCTATCGTGACACCAGGATTCTCCTTCAACACCTTGGCAGCCGCATCCAGCTTCACCTTCTCTTTCGCCGTCAGCACAGCACCACCCGTAAGGAAGTAGACAGGCTCGAACTTGAGTTCAGGCGCGACTGGCTTTGGCGGTACAGGCATCGGCGCAGGCGGTGGCACCACAGGTTTCACCGCCTCCTGAGCTTTCTTTGCTTCCTCAGCCTTCCTGGCCTCCAGCTCTTTCTGCGCCTGTTCCAGCTTCCGCTTCAACTCCTCGGCTTCCTTTTGAGCTTCGAGTTCCTTCCTGCG
>DOWV01000297.1:10753-15033 GCA_003519375.1 Bacteroidota bacterium | reverse complement strand
CATCAAGCCGCTGGGGACTCTCACAAGCCAGGCGCCAAATTCGGGCTCAATCTCGGGTCCAACGTAGACCGGCCGATCCCGCATCGATTTGACTATGAAATCATTGATCATGGCGACATATCGCTCTTCAATCACCCCCGAATTATATGGTAAATCGTGTTCGAACTTGCTCAATTCGACAAGAAACGCATCCACCTTGCCCTGCGAACGCTCGATGAGCCACGGAAAGCGGCTCTTCAGATGCACGAAATACCATGACCTGCGCAATAGCTCTTTGTCGATGACTGCGACGTCCGGACGCTCTTTCTTTACGGCTTGATAATAGAGCGAAGGCGAGATGAAATAGTCCCATTGGTAGGTAAGAATCAGTGCGTTCGGCGCCGTGTTCGAAAGCACGGTCCGGAGGTAGTCCTCGGTCAGGAAGTTGTCTGATTCATCCACCGATGAGTAGTTACCTGAGATCTGGAATGCAGGCAACGCCAGGAGCAGGATGACCGACAGCATACGCGCAACGGCCTGATAATTCCGCCAGACAATTTCCAAAAGAGCCACGATACCAAAGAACGCAAATACGCCGCTTGCGAGGTAGGCAAGAAGGAAGTATGAGTCGATATCGTAAATATCATAGTTGATGGAGTACAAGACGCATCCCACAAAAGCAGTCACGAAAAACCAGAACAAGGTCTTCTCCGCCCTGTAGAGACGGAGAAGACCGTAGACCAGTATCGCAATCACAAGCCAATGGAACTCAGAAGAGAAATGCCCGGCGAAGTAGGAAAACTGTTTTGCGGCGCTTTCAAACCCGGAGAACATCCAGTTTCGATATTGCTTTCCGCTGATGTGCCAGAAAAGGCGCTCGACGTCGGCAGGATATCCCCACTGCACCGGAAGAAGTGCATGCGCTCTCAAGGGAAGGTAGAGATAGACGCTGAGGCCCGACAGGAACAGAGGCAGCAATTTCACAGCGCGCTTCAGTGCACCGCGACCGGCTCCATACTGTCTCACATACAGCGTGAGGGCTGCCGGAACAAGCAGAAGCGTCGTAAGATGGTTCGCGAAGCTCAGTCCGAGGAGAAAAGCTGCGGCGAGGAGTGAACGCGGGATTTCACCATCGCCGCCGGGATCTGCTTCATAGCTCTTCAGCAACTGCAGAATCGTCAGAAGCGTCAACAGTATATGAAGACCGTATACTTCGATGGCAGCGGATTGTGCCCAGACCGTTGTGCTGAAGGCAAGCACCAGCGACGCCAGACCCGATGCAGACCGGCTGAGAAACCGATCGCGCACTTTTGCAAGCTTGCCTAACACGAGCGTCACTCGTGAGAAAACTCCAACGCCGAGGGCAACCACCAGAGCGGAGAATCCGTTGAGAACGACAATCTGGTTTCCGCCGAACGAGAACCAATGAGCAAGATGAGCCGTCAGGGTGAAAAGCGGATATCCGGTTGGATGGGCTATTCCCATGACACACGCAACCGCAGCGAGTTCGCCCGCATCAATGAAAGAAACAGAGCGGCACATCGTCATCAGATAGACTCCGAAGGCGATGGCCATGACCAGGCCGGTCATGAGCCAGTCTCGAAATGCGTTCGATCGATCGTCCGCTCTCATCGTGGAAGAGATTTCAGAATGTTCGTAAGAAGTGCACGGTTTTCTTTTCTGATCCTCCGGACAAGATTCCGCAACTGTTTCGGGGAGTGAAGCTGCACCGAGGCGGCTATCAGCTGAAGCCTATCCGGATCCGCTGGAAGGACAAAGTGCTGCGCCTCAGCATTGAGCCGGATAGACGCTTCCAATCTCCTCATAAAGCTCAGATTAAGCGCGATCCTGGCTGCTTTCTTCTGTTTCAGGAATCCGGCAGCGGCGAGGGCCGCGACGGCCTCAAACGAATTCGGGTTCATGAGCTCGGCGGATTGTCCACCGTACCGCAATTGCATCGACTGAACGAGGAACTCCAGGTCGACGAGCCCTCCGATGCCCACTTTGAGGTCCGAACGCTGGTCACCTTTCGACCTCTCAGCCCCCATCCGTTTCCTCATCGCACCGATGTCTTTCTTCCACGATCGAGGAAGCTCAGTCCCGTAAGTGAACTGTTGAAGGATTTCGACAACCGAAGCGCCGAATTGCGCATCCCCCGCCAGAAACCGGGTCTTGACGAGCGCCTGGCGCTCCCACAGCGAGGCGCGGTCTTTCAGGTATTCAACATAGTAATCGAATTCGGCTGCAAGCGGAGCGTTCTTTCCCTCGGGACGAAGACGGAAGTCAACTGCATACACACGCTCCAGCGATTGCCGCAGTGCCCTTCCAAGAGCATCGACCGCCCGGGCGGTCTCTCCTCCCCCATCCTTCTGATAAAGCAACACCAGATCAAGATCAGAACCGACAGACAACTCGCGGCCGCCGAGCTTTCCGAGACCCAAAAGCGCCACAGGTATGAACGCGCAGGCAGGTATCGAGTCCCTTGCCCGCCCGAACGCAGACCGAAGGATCTCGTCGGCCAGATCGCTCAGCTCCCGCGTAAACATCTGTACGGTCGTCGCACCGGCCAGGAATCGAAGAACAAACTTGAATTCATTGTATTGTCTGAAGCGGATCAGATCACTCTCCTTGAGGAACGACCAGCCAAACCCGGGTCCGAGCAAATCCTCGGAGCGCCCGACGAGGGCTTCGAAGAGGAGCGGTTCTCGAGCCAGGAGTGTCACAGATCTTGAGCTTCGAGAGCATAGGAGGAGGATGAGATCGAGAGCTGATTGGTGAGCCGCCGCCTGCGCCAGAGCTCGTTTGAGGGGAGCCGACGCGGCGAGGACGCAAAGGTGTTCGAGACACAGGTCGGGCGCACCTTGCCTGTGCACGCTTTTCAGGAAACCGCTCAGCCGTTCCTGCAATCGGAAGTCGGGGATTTCCAGCGAGAGGGCGTTCAGATTCTTCAACGCCCTGGTGCGATCGATGAAGCCGGTCTGTCTCAACTCGAGCGACCTGACAGAGAACACCACCCCCCCCTGCCTCCCACTTGGCGCGGCAGGAACGCCAAAGACCGACGAGAAAACGGTTCGGATGTTCTTCTGGTGCTTCGCGAGCTCCTTCTCGAACGACGCACTGGAACCAAAACCAAGCTGTTTCGAGAGGACCCGCTTTTCTTCCGGTGATTCGGGGAGACTGTGCTCCTGCAACCCATGGAGAAGCTGGAGCCTGTCCTCCACCGTCCTGAGAAACGCGTAAGCCCGCTCCATGCTGCCAGTTTCTTGCGGTTTCAGATGTCCCGCTTCACTCAGTCCCCGCAGGGCACCCAGAGTGCTCTCCGTTTGCAGTTTCGCGTTTCCCCCGCCATTCAGCAACTGGAGCGCCTGTGCGGTAAACTCGATGTCGCGAATGCCACCGCTCCCAAGCTTGATGTTCGTGCCGTCTTCGAGCTTGGATTCTATCCGTGCCTTGATGTTGGCGATTTCTTCGATGGGACTCGCAAGAAGTGTTTTGTGGTAGACGAACGGTTTGATATCCTTCTTCCACTTCTCACCCACTTCCCGATCGCCGGCAATCACCCGCGCTTTGATAAGCATCTGCCTCTCCCACAATTCCCCTCGAGACTCATAGTATGCCATGTATGCCGCGCGAGCAGCCGCCAGCGGGCCGGACTGACCGTCGGGTCTCAACCTCATATCCACACGATAGAGATGCCCCTCTCCCGTGTGTTCGCTGAGACGCCGGACGACATATTCAGCAACTCTTGAGTAGTACTCATGGAGTGTGGCAATCCTGCCGATCGCAGGCGTCAAAAGTCCATCCTGATCGTAGACGAACATCAGATCGATGTCGGAGCTGAAATTCAGTTCCTCACCCCCAAGCTTACCGAGGCCAATGACGGCAAGATTCTGCGGCAGGGGAGTCTGGATTCCTTCGGCAATCTGCTGATAAGCGAGTCTGAGGACGGTTTCCACCATTGCGTCGGCCAACGCTGAAAGCTCCGCTGACGTTGTGCGAACATCAGCCTCCTTGAGAATCTGCCGCGAGCCGATGCGCAGAAGCTCCCGACGATGGAATCGTTTCAGAGAATCAGTTTTCTTCTCCATCCGCTGGAAGAGCGACACCGCATGCAGGGAATCGAGCGCATACTGTTCTTTGTTCGCTGTGCTATTCAGGACGTTTGTCGATGTAAGCCACCGGAACAGTTCAGGATTCCGTACGAGAATGTCTGCGAGAAATTGCGACTGGGCGAAGATCTCGAGGAGGATCTGCTGAAGAAGCCGGTGTTCGCTGAAATCCCGCAGCCAGGCGGATGAGAA
>DOWV01000297.1:2544-10509 GCA_003519375.1 Bacteroidota bacterium | reverse complement strand
TTGAGCACAAGCGACGGCGACAGTCCCGCCTTGGCGGCAAGCAAGCCGATGGAGTGAAGGATTTCCTCGTCTTTTGAGGGACCGTGTTGGGATTGTCCGGCAGACATTTCGTTATGATTATACTGAAAAAGAGGTTCAGATTCTAAGACGGGTCGACGCAAGGCAGCTCTTCCTGACCCCTCGTCAGATGGATGACGAGCGTGAAAGAGTGTGTAGACTGTGATCGGATTCACCGCGAGCGGAGAACCGGCGTTTGTCGCCGCTGCGTTTGTTTTTCAAAGCCCATTTCAGTACGTTCTTGCTGGACACTCGGGAAGAACCTCTCTATCGTATGGTCAAACACCTTGGGATTGTCGGCGCCGGCGCAATGGGGGCCGGTATGGCTCAGATTGCCGCATTGGCCGGTATCGACGTAGCACTCTACGACGTCAACGGTACCGTTCTTCGTCAGGCGATCGAAAGGATCAAGACCAACCTGGCGCGTGAAGCATCCATCGGGAATCTCAGCCAAGAATCCGCCGCCGCCACACTCGAACGAATTCATCCCCGTACTCGCCTCGTGGAGCTCAACAGCTCGGAAATCGTACTTGAAGCTGCCATCGAAGATCTCCGAATGAAGAAAGACCTGCTCAGGCACGTTGAGGCCGATACAAAACCTACGACGATTCTCGCCACAACAACGTCCACACTCTCAATCACGGCAGTCGCTTCGGCGACGCATCACCCGGAAAAGGTTGTGGGTCTTCATTTCCTCGGGCCCGCGCAGGACGTGAAGCTTGTGGAAATCGTCCGGGGAGATCACACCAGCGCGGATACGGTACAACGGTGTGTCGAATTCTCAAGACAGCTCGGCAAACCTTCTGTCGTCGTCTACGATTCTCCCGGATTCCTCGTAAACAGAGTCATCCAGCCCTTTTTTGACGAACCTTTGAGAATCGTTGGAGAAAAAGTCGCCGATCCGGAGCAAGTCGATCGGATCGCAAGGACGATCGGCGGGTTTGCAGCGGGGCCATTCGAAACAATGGACAACGCCGGCCTTGACACAACACTTGACGTCAGGGAAGGCCTTTACAACAGCTTCTCAGGAGAGCCGAGATTCAGACCTCATCCGGTGCTGAAGCTCAAGGTCGCTGCCGGAGCAACAGGCCGGAAGTCAGGCCGCGGATTCTTCGAGTATCCGGAAAAGAAGGGCTGATCTGATCATCGAAGCACATTGAAAACGAAAAAAGTCAAATCCCGCAAGAAGCAATCCCGAGTTGTCCGGCCGAGGGACTCCAGATCCATTGTCCACATAGTGGGTGACCCGGCGAATGTGGAGGAGTACGTCCGCATTTGTTCGGCGCACGGCTACAACGTGTCGTATCATTGTCCGGGATCTTTGGAACCCCTTTCGACAATTGAGTTGTCTGCAGCCAGGAACGAATCACATGTGCCCGCAAATGCATCATTTGCACTTGAGCTCACAAACGTCGATCTTGATCAGAAGCGCCGCAATCTCGAGATGCTCGACAAGGTGCTCCCGTCCACCACGGCCATAGTGAGCTCGTCCATCACCGTTACGGCAACCGAACAGGCTTCGTGGATACGGCACAAGGTCCGTCTCGTGGGGTGCAGCGCACTTCCCACGCTCGGCGACAAGCCTTTGATCGAAATTGCCCCGACGGTATTCTCACCGGGTGCGACGGTGCAGGTGGTGCAGACGTTCTTCCGTTCCATCGGGAAGGACATTGAGCTGGTTCAGGATCGTATCGGGATGGTATTTCCCAGAATTCTGTGCCGGGTGATCAATGAAGCGGCATTCGCTCTGCAGGAAGAGATCGCGCTGCCTCACGATCTCGACCAGGCAATGGTTGTGGCTGCCGGTTTTCCGGTCGGTCCCATTGCGTGGGCGGAAAGGATCGGAATAACTCAAGTTTATGCTGTTTTAAAGTCGCTTAACCGGGATCTTGGAGAAGACCGGACGCGAGTAGCTCCGCTTCTGACACAAATGGCACTAAGCGGAACGTGGTGGCAGCAAGCGACGGCATTCCACGAAGAAAGGCGTTAGATATGAAATCGCGAAGAGTCATCCCGATCACAAACGCACTTCTTTGGTCTCTCCTGTTCGTTGCAACGGTGAACGCGCAAGATATCCTGAGAAGCAGTTCCTTCGAAGGGATTATCCACGTCCAGTTTCAGTCGGTCGATGCATTTCAGCTCCTTGAACTTTCCGTGAAGCAGGGAAAAATCCGGGTCGACGCAACGTATCGGGAATCCGGATTCGCCTATGTGCTCCTTGACTACAACGCGCGGAAGCGATACCTCGTCCTTCCGTCTCGTGAACTATATCTTGAGTTTGCCCTTCCCGATTTCCGAGGGGATCTACGCCAGGCGAAAATCCCGGTGAATTTTGAGAAGACAGGGTCGACGGAAGTCATCGCGGGATACCTCTGCGAACAACTGAAAGCGAAATTCGATGAAGGCGAAATTGCCATCTGGGCGACGACAGAGATCGGCTCTCCCGGCACGTTCTATCTGGTCCCCGGATCAGTACAGATAGAACTGGAGCCGTGGCAAAAGGAGATCCTGAGCTTCGGCTACTTTCCTCTGAAAATGGTATTGGATGATGGAAGCGGCGAACAGCGCGTAGTGTTCGAAGCCACCGCAATCGAGAAAAAATCCCTGGGGGAGTCGCGTTTTCTGATCCCGTCGGGTTACGAAAAGACCACGGTGGAAGAATTGACGCCGAAGGCCGCTCCGAAGAAAAAGAAGACAAGGTGATTGTGAAGGGAACCGGGCGACGATGAAACATCTGACAGTAGCAGTCCTCGTATTCACGCTCAGCAGCATCGGCTTCTCCCAGCCAAAGATTCATGTCGATAAGACAAACATCGACATGGGGGTTGCGTACAATGGAGCTGTAAAAAAGGCACGTGCCACAATCAAGAATGTTGGACGGGACACGCTCCACATTCTGGGTGTCTCTACTTCATGCGGCTGCACGACCGTCAAACGTCCGCGGGATTTCCTGAGGCCGGGAGAATCCGATATTGTGGAAGTAGAGTTCAATTCCACCGGTTTCAGAGGAAAGGTCGAGAAGCACCTGGAGATCCAATCCAGCGATCCGAAGAATCCCAGGGTCGGAATCACGCTTACCGTCGATGTGATTGAAGAATTGCAGCCGGTGAACAACGCCTCGGTAGTATGGCTGGGGACGGTCCCAAAGGGGAAGACAGTGGAGCAGGTCATCGGGCTTAAGAACGTCTCGGGAAAAGTGATAACGCTGACTGGTTTCAAATCATCGTCTCCTGATCTGTCCGCGAACTTGTCCGCCCGCAGGGTGATGCCCGCCGACACCATACGTTTCACAATCAGGATCACTCCGCGCAAAACCGATTATATCAGCGAAATGCTCCTCCTGGAAACTGACAGCAACAAGCAGACCCAGGTGCCCATTCGCGTAACGCTCATGGGAGTAGAACCGAATTGAACCGCTTTCGTGAGGCACTGCGTGAAGCGTCGACGCTGCTCGTTGTCGCAGCGGCGATGGGATTCATTTATACTGCCGCCACCGAGAAGGGCGTTTTCGCGCGCACGGTTCCCACCGTGCCGGCGACCGGCCCAGGAGCGAACACACCGCAGATGATTTCCGGTGACGAGGTTTGGAGCCTGTTCCAAACGGGATCGGCGCTGTTCATTGATTCCCGGCATGATTTCGATTTCAAGGCGGGGCATATCAAGGGCGCCGTCAATGTGCCGCTCAAGG
Source organism: Bacteroidota bacterium (assembly GCA_003519375.1). Classification (GTDB taxonomy): domain Bacteria; phylum Bacteroidota; class Ignavibacteria; order UBA10030; family UBA10030; genus UBA9647. The sequence goes on along the minus strand of DOWV01000297.1, from coordinate 6,764 downwards.
ATTTTGATTTCGCGAAGTCTCCATTGAAGGACGTGCTCAGGGATCAGCTCCTGGTGGTGTACTGCGACGGCGCGGAATGCAATTCGAGCATCGAGCTCGCAGTCGAGCTGATGAAAAAAGGATTCAAAAACGTAAGGATATCGTTTGGCGGATGGCGTGAGTGGGTCGAGGCGAACCACCCGACGGAGAAAACGCCATGAAAGCCCTCCTCTCCAACTCTCACCTGGTGCTTTTGACGAGAGTCTTTCTGGGCCTCCTTTTTGTCGTTAGCAGCCTCGAGAAAATAGTCGATCCGGCTTCGTTCGCCCACTCAATCAGCAACTACAAACTTCTCCCTCCGTGGCTCCCGATGACGGCGGCGACCATTCTTCCGTGGCTTGAGCTCTTCTGCGGGTTCGCTCTCCTTTCCGGGATTTTCATCCGCGGCAGTGCGCTTCTTGTTTCGGCGATGTTGATCGCTTTCACACTCGCTGTCATCTCCGGGCTTCTCCGCGGCCTCGACATTTCGTGCGGATGCTTCACGCAAGATCCCGCAGCCGGAAAAATCGGATGGATGAAAGTGCTGCAGAACTCAAGTTTGATTGTCTTATCCCTCTTTCTTTATCATTCGAATGCTAACCGTTTCACGCTCTTCTCATATGTCGAGAGAACATCCCGGGAGGACGGCCAGCCGTCCTGACGCCGGGACGCTACGCTCCCTCGATGCAGCGCCGCGGGTACCGCAATTCCACCAGGCCTTTGTTGTCCACGACAATTTCTTCCACCCAATAGAAGGAGAACAAGCATGATTTCGAACGAAACCAACTTCGCGAATGACATGAACCGAAGGTCCTTTCTCTCCAAAGTAGGTAAGGGCGTGGGTCTCGCCGCCATGTCGTCGACCGTGGTCGCCTCGCTGCTTGAAGATCTTCACGCAGCGGCGAAGCGCGTCGAACACCTGACTCCCCAGCAGGCCGCCATGAATGAGGACTACTGGTTCGAAATCCAGCGTTCGTTTTCCATCACCAGGGGTATTACGAACCTGAACAACGGCGGCGTCTCTCCTTCTCCGCGAATCGTGACCGAAGCGCTTTGCCGGTATATCTGGCAGCAGGAAGATGTCACAGCGTACACGATGTGGTCGATTCTCGAGCCGCAGTCGGAGACTGTCCGGACCGGCCTGGCGGATATTTTTGGATGTGACCGGGAGGAAATCGCCATTACGCGCAACGCGTCAGAGTCTCTCGAGATCATTCTCATGGGATTGGATCTGAAATCAGGTGATGAGATCCTCACCACGACCCAGGACTATCCACGCATGCTCACAACATTGCGCCAGCGGGAGCAGCGTGAGGGATTGGTGCTGCGAATGATCAAGGTCCCGATTGCCCCGAAGCACCTCGACGATATCACGGCAGAGTTCGAGAAAGCTATCACGCCGAAGACCCGCGTCATCCTCATTTCACATGTCATCAACATTACCGGCCAGGTTGTGCCCGTCAAATCGATTTGCGACCTTGCGAAATCGAAGGGGATTGAGGTGGTCGTCGACGGGGCGCACGCCTTTGCGCATTTCGACTTCAAGCAGCAGGATATCGGCTGCGACTACTATGGAACCAGTCTCCATAAGTGGTTGTTTGCCCCTAAGGGTACCGGATTGCTGTATGTGAAGAAGGACAAGATTGAGAAACTCTGGCCTCTCATGGCCGCAGATAAGAGCCAGAAAAACGACATCCGCAAGTTTGAGGAAATTGGAACGCATCCCGCCGCTACACGTCTCGCGATCGGTGAGGCGATTCTCTATCACACCGGCATGGGAGCTAAACGCAAGGAAGAGCGCCTCCGTTACCTCTCACGTTACTGGATGAACAAGCTGAAGGATCTTCCCAACGTGCAATTTCATACGTCCTGGGAAGCGAACCAATCGTGCGGAATCGCGAATGTCGAGATTGTCGGAATCGAACCGGGACCTCTGAGCACGTATCTGATGGACAAACACAAACTCTTCACAGTCGCCATCGTTCACCCGGAGTTCAAAGGACTCCGCATTACTCCGAGCGTCTACACGACGCTCAAGGAACTCGACAGATTCTGTGATGTCATGGAGACTGTCTCGAAGAAAGGACTACCGAAGAGCTGACAACGATCTCTTCGAATCATTATTCACTAACAGAAGGAGATGTCCAATGAAGCGAATTCTTTCACTGTTCATGGTGCTGGCTCTGGTCGCCCTGATGTCCGGCCAGGACGCTTTTGCCCAGGCGCCTCAGCTGCCGACCCTGCGTCTGCCGCGAATCAGCCAGGGAGCGAGAGTCACTCAGGTCATCGGACTCAGCGACGTGACGATCCAGTACCACCGCCCCGGTGTCAAGGGTCGCGAAATCTGGGGCAAGCTCTTACCGTACGGCGAAGTCTGGCGCGCCGGCGCAAACGAACCAACGTTGTTCACCTTCAGCGATGAAGTCACGGTCGGTGGAAAGAAGCTTCCTGCAGGCACCTATCGGTTTTTGACGATCCCCAACAAGGGTGATTGGACCGTGATTTTCAACTCGGAGGTGAAGAACTGGGGAACCGTCTACGAAGCGAAATATGATACCCTCAAATTCAATGTGACACCGGAAACCGGACCGCACGTGGAATGGCTCACCTTCGATTTCACCGAGCTGACTCCCTCTTCTGCACGCGTCGTGCTTGCCTGGGAAAAGGTCAGATTGAGCTTCAAGATCGAATGTAACACCCTGGGAAAAATTCAGTTTTCCGTGGGCACGTGGCAGGTATTGAACGGAGCAGCACGTTACGCGCTGACCGAGAAGGTCTACACGACGGAAGCTATGGCGTGGGTCGAGCGCTCCATTGCGACAGACAAGAATGCCGCGAACCTCCGCACAAAAGCAGAGCTGTTGGCAGCGGCTGGTAAGTACAAGGAAGCCGCGGCGATCGGCGAAGAAGCCCTCGCGGTTGGCAAAGCAAGGGATCCAAAGTACGAAGCTTCACAGCAAGCGAAGGATTTGTCGAAGCTCGTGGGAGATTGGAAGTCGAAGTAGTGAAACACCTCGGCTCTCACCAAGCGAGTTCCATAAGTGAAAAACCATCAACCCCCCGTCGGAGATCCGGCGGGGGGTTCTTATTTATGCGACTCGCTTTTGTTGCGCGACCGAGCAAGAGGTTGACGCAGCGGACAACAGCACGAAACGCTTGACTCTTTCGACAGCAAATCGTAGCGTTGTTCGTACCCCGCCACCGTGGTCTCAACCTCAATCAGGGAGGAACTGCACATGAACCGTGTCTTCTACAGCGTACTCTGCCTATCTGCAATAGTCACCGCGTCGGTCCTGGGTCAGGATTTCGAGCGCTACAGCAAAAACCCCATACCTAAGCTCAACGTCGTCGGTATCGCGCTTTCAAGTGACGCTTCCACCGCGAAAAGCGTCATCGATGATTTTTACAGAAAGCAGATGAGGCTCACGTTGGAGTTCCCCATCTGTGTTGATGCAACCTACAAGAAGCTCGGAGAACAGAAAGCATTTGACATCTCCCTCTTTGGGAAGAGTGTATCGGGCAAGAAGTACTTCACCGTCTCCGACTCTCTCCTCGAGCTCAATGCGAACCCCTTCACGTTCCTGATCATCGATCGAACTAAGCGGATCCGGGCCTTCTCACAAGGAATGATGATTGATCCGGAACATGTCTCCAAGGTCGTAGAAGAACTTCTCTTGAACCTCGATGGCAAGGAAAACATTACGGAGGACTCAGGGGAGCCGAATGGGGCCGAGGGATGGCAGACTGATCTTGGGAAGCAAAACGCAAAGAAGGAAAAGAAGGGATTTACGCTGAGCCTTGGCCCAAAGAAAGAGCTCTGGTACGCCCAGCTAGGGAATCAGGCGCCCGACTTTGAGCTCCAGACGCTCGACGGAGGCAAGACGACGCTCCACAGCGTTCTTGACGGAAAGGTAAGTGCGCTCTTCTTCTGGCTGGCTCCGACGGATCCCGACATTGCGCTGGTAGGTGCGGGCACAGGGATCATGACGCAATTCGTGAACTCCTTGTATCACGCCTATGGGCTCGGCGAGGCAAAGCCCGGTGACGAAGAAGTGAAAAACGCCACACCGGAGCCGACAAAAGAGTAGCAGTCGAGACAAAGATGTACATGAAAAAGCCCCGGCGCTGTCGGGGCTTTTTTTGTGACCATTCACCATCGAGGGCCCGATTACGGCGCGAGCGGTGACGGCACCTGATCATCT
>DOWV01000297.1:0-2382 GCA_003519375.1 Bacteroidota bacterium | reverse complement strand
ACAGCCACGGGATCCCGGTGAAGAAGAAACAGCACAATACTACTGCCTCTCCAACGATGGCACTCCAGAATGTTGCTGTTCCGCCGATCCACTTCACATAAAACGCGATGAGGAATATCGCGAGCATGGTTCCATAGAAAAGAGAACCAAGAATGTTCACCGCTTCCACAAGCGAGCCGAGCCTGGATGCATACTGAGCAAAGAAGACGGCATAGACACCCCAAAGCGCCATCGCTCCCCTCGAGACTCCAACGTAGTGCTTCTCCTCTTTGCCCCTCCTGACGTGCCTTCGATAGACATCGACCACCGAGCATGTCGCCAAGGCGCTGAGTTCTCCCGAAGTCGACGACATCGAGGCCGCAAAGATACACGCGAACACAAGACCCACGAGTCCTGCGGGCAGATAGCGCATAACGAATGAGAGAAAAATATAGTTCGTATCGTTGCTGTCGGCACCGGGATCGTTCGCCTTGATGATTTCGATACCTTGCGAGCGGATCGTTTCCGCTTCCTGTGAGGCCGCGTTGAGTCTGTTTTTCGCCGACTCGACCTGTCCCTCGTCGCCTGTATCCTTTGCGATCAGATAATCCTTGACCGCGGCCTGTTTGCGTTCGGTCGCTGCGGCATATTGCTGTTCCACAGCTTTGAATTGTTCACTGTAGGCGCCTGTTTTCACTTTCTCCAGCTCGACGGGATTGAAAAAGAGGGGCGGTCTTTCGAACTGGTAAAACGCGAACACCATCGCTCCGAGCAGGAGGATGAAAAACTGCATCGGAACCTTCGCCAGACCGTTGAACAGAAGTCCGAGTCGGCTCTGCGTAATGGAAGCTCCGGTGAGGTAGCGTTGGACCTGAGACTGATCAGTCCCGAAATACGCCAGGGCCACGAACAGGCCGCCGATCAATCCAGACCAGAAGTTGTAGCGGTTCTCGAAGTCGAACGAGAAATCGACTGCATTGAGTTTGCCCAGGCCTCCTGCAACGCGCAACGCGTCCACAAGTCCGACTCCGTTTGGCAAAAGCAGTATCGTCACGACAAAGGCAGCCGTCATTCCGAACAGGATAATGAGCATCTGCTGCACATCGGTCCAGTTAACCGCCTTGACGCCGCCTGTGGTCGTGTAAATGATAACAAGACCACCGATAATCGAAGAGGTGATTCGAATGTCCCATCCAAACATCACTGCAAGGACAAGCGAAGGAGCGTAGATGCTGATGCCTACTCCCAATCCCCGCTGAACGAGGAATATGAAACTTGTCAGCGTGCGCGTTTTCGCGTCGAATCGGTGTTCCAGGTACTCGTAGGCCGTGTAAACACCCAGCTTGTGGAAAATCGGAACCGCGGTAATCGAAAGAATCACCATGGCGATCGGAAGGCCGAAATAGAACTGAACGAATCGCATGCCGTCCGTGTAGGCCTGGCCCGGCGTCGACGTGAAGGTCACGGCGCTCGCTTGCGTGGCCATGATGGCGAGCGCAACAGTGAACCAACGCATCTTCCGGTCGGCGAGCAGGTACCCTTTGAGACTGCTGGTCCCTTTGCTCTTGTAGAGGCCATACAGCACAATCGAGAGGAGCGTTATGCCGAGGACGGCCCAATCGAGCGTTCTCATTCAAAGGCCTTGGTGAAGAGATAGAAAAGCACGACGAGAACGGCCAGCTCACCCAATACCAACGCGTAGAAGCGGGGCCAGGATCGGACGGAATCGGTGCGCAACGGTTGAGGATCTTGTGATGTGTCAGGTGTCATGCGTGACTCGCGCAATGGCTTGAATAGTTTCGAGTTCCAAGTCTAAAGTCTCGAGTTTACAGGTCGAAGCCTGGGCTGTCCGTTTCGAGCGATCAATGAGCATTCATGAGCCGCGGTATTTCGCTCCTTTAATCTTGCTTTTTCGAAGATACGAGACCAAACCACCTATCATCCGGCCGATCTCAACCGCGAGCGCGGTGAGGCTCTCAAACTCCACTTGCGTGAGGTAGCCTTGATCCAGCGCGACATAAAGATGGCTTCGCACCTCACCGACCGAGCCTTTCGCGACAGACAAGAATTGAGCAAACTCTTTCGTTCCACCCCGCTCATGCCCCTCTGCAATATTCGCCATCACTGACACACTTGATCGACGAATTTGATCACGAAATGCAAAATCGCTTGAGAACCTCCCGATGTTCGAGACGTCGTAAATCCTCTTTGTCAAAGCTCTGGCTTTCTGCCAGACTTCAATGTCTTCGAATCTTTTGAAAGTACTCACAAGCTAGCTCCTTGTCTTCGAGCGTTTCAGTTGAGTCTCCGTGTCCCCGTTCCCACGCTCAACTCGAAACCTGTAACTCGAAACTCGAGACTATTGACCGATCGATACCATGTTCGCGAACAACCGATATGCTC
>DOWV01000027.1:19290-19541 GCA_003519375.1 Bacteroidota bacterium | reverse complement strand
AGATCCTCCGTCAGGCTTGCTTCTGGCGTGAGGGGTGCGAGGTACCGTTCGGCATACCGGGGTGTCAATCGATACAGGGCGGCCGCCGAGAGCGACGACTGAGCCGACCAATTTTTTCGAAGGAACAGTCCTGCGGACAGCTGGACCGTGCCGTTGATTTGCGGATCGAGGAGAATCTCCTCTGTCGTCGTTCCTACCTGATTCCCGCCGCCTTTTCCTTTCCCGGGTGAATTACCGGTTGTTGTCTGAAA
>DOWV01000027.1:18689-19069 GCA_003519375.1 Bacteroidota bacterium | reverse complement strand
ACAAACCCGCCGTCGGACCAGGCAGCAAGCTCTGCGCTCAGCACATCGTTCACATTGGAGAGTTCAGCGACATTCGGATAGGAGTGTGATGAAAGGGTGTTCAGGATGCGCCCGAAACTGTGCTCGCCGGTTGCAAACCTGTACGCGAACGTCACCTCTGCACCCTGATTGTCGAAATCCCGGCGAATCGTTTTGTCATGCCTGGCTGCGAGGCGGACGCCGAACGTGAGGTAACTTCCCGCGGAATCGGCGTAGCTCGGCGGTTTGTCGGTTTCTTCCGTGCTGTCCGACTCTGCAGACTCTTCTTCGTCGGCCTTTGAAGCACCGTCTGCGAGACGGATCGCGTATGTCCCGGCGAGCCCGTGTTCGTAGTAGGTTCT
>DOWV01000027.1:16118-18349 GCA_003519375.1 Bacteroidota bacterium | reverse complement strand
CCCCCACGCTTCACGGATTGCCAGGCTTCGCGTCGAAGCGCACGGTTTTGTCCCATATCCGTTTTTCCTTCTTGATGTATTCTACATAGAATGCTTTCAGAATAACGTAAATCCAGAACTGGCAGTACGTGAAGTACATCACGATAATCAACCCGATGGACTGGAGCGAATCTTCCGAGTCGAATGAAATGGCCAGCAGAATCTCGAGGATGAAAAGGAAGAACGCGAAGATCCAAACGAGCGTATAGGGCCCGGGGAGAGCGATGCTTACGAGATTCAGTCCGCTGACGATAAAAAGGATATCCGAAATCAGAATCGCGGCGAAGAACACATAGTAGAGCGACAGCGTGTAGAGGATGTCGAATGCGAGCCGCCTGCTTTTGAACTTTGGGAGGACCTTGAAGAACTTCGCGATTACGTAATTGTTCCCGCGGACCCACCGCATGCGCTGGCGAACCCAGACTTTCCACTCCTGCGGCTCCTGTTCGTAGGTGACGGCGTACGGGATGTACTTGATTTTGTAGCCCATCTCATAGATCCGGATACTGAGTTCGGAGTCCTCCGTCAACGCCTCCTCATCCCATCCTTCGAGCGACCGGATCAAATGCGTCCACATCACGAAATTCGTCCCGGGCAATGTTGAGATGCCGTGCATCTGCCAGCGGCCGGCCTGGAGAATCGATTGGAAGCTGAGTGTCTCAATATTGATGAACCGCGTCAGAAGTGTGGCGCGTTTATTGACGGTTCGGAATTTGCCGATGACGCCGCCCAGCTCTTTGTGAGTCTTAAGCTGTGCTACGAGATATCGCAAAGCTTCCGGATCCGGTGTGTTGTCAGCATCGTAGATTGCCACCACTTCTGATTTCACGTGCTTGAGACCCAGGTTGAGCGCCCTCGATTTTCCTCTTCCTCCTTCGCCCGGCGGAACCGTGAAGAGTTCGACACGGCGATCTCGTGATGCGAAATTCTGGACGATGGACGCTGTGGCATCTGCCGATCCGTCATTGATGACGAGAATCCTGAGCTTATGGGCAGGATAGTTCAGTTCGAGCATCGACTGAACGGTCGCCCCGATGACCTTTGCCTCGTTATGGGCGGGGATCATGATGGTGCACGACGGCAGGTCGTAGACGCCGGCGTCGAGGATCCGTTTTTCTCTGAACGACTTGATGAAATTGATATAGCCGAAGACGGTCAGCGCGAATTGGTACGCGATCATGAACCAGATCAAAATGACAGCGACCAGGAAGAGGAAACTGAGATCAACTTCAAGGATCGACATCGGTGTTATGCCTTTCCTTGGCTATGTGACCGCCGATGGGTGACCTTGAGGAACAGGTAGAGAGCGGCGAGGAGCACGACGGCAAGGAAGCCGAAAAGCGCGATCGCCGTTGTCGACCAGAGGCTCGTCACATTGACGCCGTACGAAAACGTGTCGCCTGTGAGGACGACTGCTTCGTGCCTGCCCCACGGGAGCTCAATCGTGAAACAATCATTCCCTTTCATCGGCGTGCATGGGAGCGGTTGGCCGTCGATCGTAATCTGGGTCGGCTCATTGCTGAAGGAGATGAGCATGCGCTCCCTGGCGTCGTACGTGAACTTTGCCTCACGCATCCCATAGGAAAGGGCGGAAATGTCGGCTGTGGCAGAGAGAATCCTCGGTTGAAGCTGCGAAGTGGAGAATGCACCTGCAGCCCCCGGCTGCGTCTCGATCGTATGGCTTCCCGCAGGGATGAAGAACATGTTGTCCCGCGATGCAGGGACGACCGTCCCGTCAAGGCGAATCTGAGGGACGTCCTTTCCAAGCTTCAGCGAAAACGACTGTGCGGACTCGCATGCATATAAGGTTCCGGATCGCGAGTAACTGACGTCAGTCGCGGCTGCGCTGGCAAAGAACGGCAAATCCTGAGCGTTGACGCTCTGCTCGGAATAGAACGTGAATCGCGGTGCGCCGAGGCTTGCTGCCTTGACCAAGAGAAAACTCTCCGTCCCGGTCTGAATGAGCGTGGGAAAAGGAGTAATCTCGTCTTTCTTGCGGAACGTAAGAATATTCAGATCGAGAAGGAGCTTCGTCCGGTCGCCGATCATCCGTTCATAATGCTTGCCGATCTGAACATAGCGGAAGGGATCAGTGGACCAGAGACTCTCGGGGTCTTCCACTTGCAGCAGGAATCCGAATCGTTTCTGCAGCGCCAGAATCCGGTTCATATCCACCCCAAGTTGCTCGCGCA
>DOWV01000027.1:10914-15914 GCA_003519375.1 Bacteroidota bacterium | reverse complement strand
GTCAGGAGTCGATCGTACACCTGGTCGAGTTTATTGATTCGGTACTCGATGACCTTTTCCCGGACATCCTGATTCAACTTCCAGTAGAAAGGGGAGTTCTGATCGAATATGTCGGTCAGCTCGATACCGTACATCGATCTCATTTCCCTGATCGCTGACGGATGCATGGGCGTGAAGAGGTCGGGTGTTTCGAATCCCTTTCCCGATTCGAAGTAGAGCTCGGCGAGGTTGACGCCGTCCCAGTCGTAGGATTCCAGCAATTTCCGGAATTGAACTGCCATGCTGTCGACACAACGGGGATCGGTGAGCGCAATCGAATAACGCCATGCGCGGGGAGCATCGTCGCCCTTGCGGGTTTTCTCCCGCCACTCTGGGTGGTTGGTCCAGAACATCTGGTTCACTTGTGGCGGCTCGAGCCAAGCGTAGACGAGGATGCCGTTTGCATGCGCAAGGCGGATGAGCCTGGCGTAGTCATAGCTGTATTTCGGGTACTGATGCCAGCCGGCGACATGGATCCGGCGTATGCCGGTACGCACCCACTGCTTTATCAGGTCTTCCACGCTGAACGTGTGTCGGAATCCGGGATCGAAGTATGCCTCGAGATTCTCCCTCCGGATCACCGGCCCGAGTTTGAAGTAGCGTTTCACATAGTCGAGAATATACGGGTAGTGACTTGTTCCGCGCTGCGTGAGGGGATCGAAGCGCGTTCCGAAAAAAATGACCTTCCCTTTTCCCGCTGCCTTGCCAATAACGAGCGGAGCATCGGTCGAGGCATCCTGACAAAAGACCTCGTCCACGTCTTCGATGTCCAGCTTATTCATCAACTCGACGTAACGCCACGTGACCGGCTCTTCGGGATACATCCTGTCGCGCACATTGCGGACGCGAAGTTGGGTCGGGCTGAATCGAATCCCGAGTTCTTCCGCAAGGTCGTTCTTCTGATCCGTAATGAGGTTACCGCCTGCTTCGACAAAACGGACGATGGCGTCGTAGTCGGCAGGGCGCAGGGAGTCGATAAAACCGTACGGTGCAATGAGGAGGTTGTACAGTTTCAGGTCGGGACGCTGGCCGATGAAGATCGTGTCGACACGGATGTTGACGCTGCGAAACGCAGCGAGAAATGAAGCCTGATCATTGTAAGCAGCGCCGCGGGCGTAATGATTCCAGAGAATGGCGACGCGAGCATCGTGCCAATCAGGCTCCGACGAGAAGAACCGTGTCAGGATCCTGTTTGTGCCGGAGAGCAGATTCTCCACGATCCCCGGTTCGTGCGGCCTGAATTCGACCGGCTCGGCCTTGTAGACTTCTCCCTCTTTTAATTCAATCGACTTCGACACTGTGCCGCGTATGCGCTTGTCGGATACGACACGCCGCAGGACTTCACCTTTGTTGTTGAAATACCCTTCGGCGAGATACTGGTCCTGAAGTGAAATCTCGTAGGATTGCGATCCTGTGAGAATCACTCTGTCCCTGGTTTTCACCCAAAGCGTTTCGCTCGTCGGATCGACGTAGGTATAGCCGAGGCGCTGAATGCCGTCGACCAGCTCGTTCAGAAGGCTGATGTCAAGAAACGAATGGAAGAAGCATGAAGCGAATCCATCCCGAACAGCCAGCATGGTTTTTGCATTCCGGAGCATGTTCTGGATGTGGGTTTCGCTGATCTTCCGGTCGGGATTCAGCGGCACGTAGCCGAGGGTTTCAGGGAACAGTCGCTGACCGAAAAGATCACGGTGAATGATGTAGGGAAAGAACTGGCTGTAGTCGAAGTCTTCAAGTGAAAGCCGTTGCTCCATGGCCGCGCTGAAGTACTTTGCCACAGTCTGGTAGAGGAGGAACGACCCGGTGTAGTGCGGTGTCTCCCAGATCACCGGATAGAGTCCGTTCTTCATGAATTCCTGGATCCCCGTCTCGAGCCTCTTGCCGATTTCCTCGGCCGTCTGACCCTTGATCGGCGTATTTGTGCTCTCATCCCAGAATTCAAAATCGCTTGTGGAAACACCCTTGTACTGGTGAGTGACGCCATGCATCATGATCGTCGCGCCGTTATGGACCATATACTTCAATGCGTCCACAAGCTCAGGTTTGTCCGAAAGGCTGACCCTCAGCCCCTGGCCCGGGTCGACATAGATCGGGACGACGCCCACGAGAAACGGGACTCCCTTCGCTGCGAGGACATCGGCGATCTCCCGGAGACGATCCGGATCGTCGAGAGGCGTGACGTCTTCAATTCGTATGAGTGCTGCGTGCAACTCTTCGTGATCCTGGCCGAGAAAATCGTGGAGGAGATCGGCGAACAGGAGGTACCGGTCGGAATCACCCGCTCCGGAGAACGGAGAATCCGCGATGTACGTCAGATTTCCTGAGGAGATGATATACGGCAGCTCTCGTTTCCGCTTCGTGGAAATGGCGGCGGCAGTGACGGTCACCTTCTGCCGGTTGGACACGTTGACAACATTCAGGTTGGGTTCGCCCTTGTTGAATGTTTTCGTGCCGAAACGGACTGCATCGAAGATCGACGTGGAGTCAACATGACTGACGCTAAAGCCGAATCGTTTCGAGACGGGGTAGTGCTCGGAGAAATTCTGGAATCCCGTGTTGAGCCAGAGGATTCTGTTGTCGAGCGAAAGAACATCCTGGGCAAAGGCGGCGGGAACGGTATTCGCAGCGTGAAAGCCGATGTAGAAGGTCAGGTCGTACCTTTTCATTTCGCCTGCAACATAGTCGTTGACCCCTTTCAGCGTGTGCCGTGTGTCGAAATGGCCGAGGAGGGTTGCCAGCTGGCGCCCATCGCCCAATGCGTAGTTCTTGAGGTCTGTCGTCCCTTCCACGAGTATGAGGACCGATTTCACCTGGGCAGCGGGCGGTGCTGCTAGTACACGCTCGGAGCAGGCAACAAGGAGGAACATGATGATGGGAACGATTCGACGCACGGTCCGATTCCTTTGTTTATCCAGGATCAAATTCCGACGGCTTTCGTCGGCCGAGGCCGAAATAATGATCGATCGCCTGAACGGTGCGGGCCGATGCACGGCCATCGCCGTAAGGATTTGTCGCGCTTGCCATGCGCCGGTACGCCTGCACGCGGTCCAGCAGCATTCGGGCAGATGACGTGATCGTGGAGGGAGAAAGGCCGACCAGTTTCACCGTCCCGTAGTGAACAGCTTCGGGGCGTTCCGTCACGTTCCTCAAAACGAGCACCGGCTTGCCGAGCGACGGGCCTTCTTCCTGAATCCCGCCGGAATCGGTGATGATGAGGTAAGAGCGCGCCATAAGGTTCACAAAATCACTGTATGGAAGCGGCTCCAGGAGGAGAACATTTTTCACTCTGCCCAGAATCGGCTGGACGACGTCGCGCACACGAGGATTCAGATGCACCGGGAAGACAAAGCGGTCATCAGGGTAATTTTTCGCCAGCGCTCGTACGGCCTCACAGGCGCCGGTCATCGGCGTGCCCCAATTCTCGCGGCGATGCATGGTGAGGAGGATAATACGCCGCTCTTCTTTGATGATCCTGTTGAGTTTCCGATCCGGGAACTCGTACTCGGCCTTCACCGTGTACCGCAGCGCGTCGATGACGGAATTGCCCGTCACGATAATGCTGCCGGCCGCGACATTCTCGCGAAGGAGCGACTCTTTTGCCGTCTGTGTCGGAGCGAAATGGAGATCAGCGATGCAGCTCGTCAAGCGGCGGTTGATTTCTTCCGGGAAGGGATTTGCCTTGTCCAGCGTCCGGAGCCCGGCCTCGACATGGCCCACACGGATGCCGCGGTAAAACGCTCCGAGACTTCCCACAAAGGTCGTGGTCGTGTCGCCCTGGACCAACACCATGTCAGGCCGCGTTTCTACCAGCACTTCGTCGAGCGCACCGATGGTATTCTTGGTCAACAGGGCCAGCGACTGCTTCGGCTTCATGATGTTGAGATCATAGTCCGGCTTAATCCCGAAAACGTCGAGAACCTGGTCAAGCATGTAACGGTGTTGAGCCGTAGCGATCGTCACCACCTTGAACTGCGGATGCTTCCGGAGCTCGAGGATGATCGGCGCCAGCTTGATGGTGTCGGGACGTGTGCCGAAAATAACGCCGATAGTTTTTCCAGGTTGTTGCATGGTCGCAAACCACTCTGTGGGAGAATTGAAGGAAGCATTGTACCAAGATACGGAAGAAACTGTACAGGAAAAAGGCGATCCGCGACATCGGAGCGCCCTTTCCAGAAATAGTGCATCAGTGCGGAATTATGTCCACGAGCCGGTTCCGGTCTGCGTCCCGCTCGAGTCGTAGGTCCACCATTGACCCGAACCCCCTGCAGTCCAAGTGGCTTTGTACGTCATGACCGCCCCGGTATACATCCTCATCTCGCCGGTATTGTCCGGGTTGTTGACGAGGATAATCTGGCCCGATGACGATCCGTTCGTGTACTCTTTCTGCGTCCCGGTGAGCACGTTGTTGGTTGTCGACCAGGAAAAATCGGTAGAGATGGTTGTCGTGTTCTCTTCATAGATTTTCCAGCTCCCCGACTTCCCATCGGCACTTGTCGAGCCCTCCATGCCGGTCCAATTGTTATACGTAACGCCGTCGGACTGATCCTGCCCGTTCAAAATCAATTTCCAGAGATACGTGCCATCGCTCTGGGCTACGGATGTCATCTTGAGAGTCAGTGTGCCCTCTGTGTAAGTCCATGTCCATGTATTGCCGTCCCGTGTACTCGGAAGCTGCTGGTACGGCACAAACATCATCGTAAACGAGTTCACTGCCGACGCGTAGGACTTGATCATTTGTGCGTTTGTTTCCGTCGAAGTGGTGTTCGGGCCCTTGAAGACGAGCGTCGGAAAAGTTGGCGCGGTCGCCTGAGGCTCGGAGGGAGAACTGCTGTCCTTTGAGCAGCCCGAGAGAATGACAGCGAAGATCAACGGGGCTGTGAACAAGAGCTTAGAGCGGTGAATCATACGTTACTCCTTCTTTGGGGGTGATGGTCATCGAGAGCGGCGCGGGCTCACTGTTG
>DOWV01000027.1:7442-10837 GCA_003519375.1 Bacteroidota bacterium | reverse complement strand
TGTTGCAGTGAAATCCCGGATGCAGATGCTCGCTCACGAGTACTTGAATAAGAAAAATGAATCTGAAATTCAATGATCCAGTTCACATTGTCGGTGTCGGAGGCAATGACCGAGGGCGAATCGCAACCTTGATAATAGGAGCAATATATGCTACATTTTCATTGTATGAAGCCTCGTTATCACCTCTTTTTGATCCTTTCTATCGTTGTTTGGTCCCCGCTGGTAGCTCAAGACACCCGGGAGAACGCCGATTTCAAGCTTGCCGTCAATCTCTATAATGACAAGCTCTTCGATCTGGCGCTGGAGCAGTTCCGCCAGTTCGTAGCGACCTATCCGAATACGCAACAAGGGATCGAAGCTCGGTACTATCTTGGCCTCAGTCAGGCAAAGATGGGAAAGCACGATGATGCGAGACTGACGTTTCAGAATTTTGCCCTGGCGTTTCCGGATAATCAGCGGGCCCCCGAGGCGTGGTGGAATGTCGCTGAGCAGTATGCGGCCATGAAAAACCTCAGGGAGGCCGCTCTTGCATTTGAACGGCTCAAAACATTTCACCCGAAGAGCAAGCTCGCACCCAACGCATTGGTTCAGGCGAGCGAATACTTCGAGCGAGCGGGAGATTCCGACAATGCGCGCCGGGTTCTCAGAACCCTGATTGTGGATTACGCATCGTCCGACGTCGTGCTCCCGGCCCGGTTGAAGCTCGCGCAACGGTACCTTGCCGAGCGGCAGAACGACCTCGCCCGGGCAGAAGCAAAACGTGTAGCGGATGGCTCGAAAGACCCCGACCTTGCTTCGCAGGGGCTCGTGCTCATGGCGAAGGCGCTGGTGTCGTTGAAGAAGTACGAGGAAGCGCAGAGGGCTCTGAACGACGTTGTCAAGAATTACCGATCCACGCCGGCGTATTATTCGGCACTCCTTCTGCTCGGATCACTGCTGCGAGAATCCGGCGACGTCGTGCAGGCGTTCTCTTCCTGGAAACTTATCGATGTGGATTCGGCCCGCGCTCCGGCATCTGTCCGCCAACAGGCACTGATGGAATCGGGGAACACCTCTTCCGACCGCGGTGAGTTTGCCAGGGCGCTCCAGAGCTACGAGAGAGCGGGTGCTGTCCGGGGCGATCTTCGATTCGATGCCCGATTGAGAGCTGGACTCGTGGCTGAGCAGCTCAACGATGTCCGAAAAGCCCGCACCCTGTTGATGCTGGCGAGGGACGACAGCAGCGCGGCCGACGGCCTCGGGGAGGCATTGATTGCTTCTGCGAGAATCGAGGAAAAGGCGGGGAATTTCTTCGAGGCGCTTCGGATGGTTTCTCTCTTTGCTGAGAAATTTCCACGCGATGCGCGAATGCCCGAGATGCAGCTCCGGGGCGCCCGAATTTACAGCGAGCATCTTCGGGATGAGGTGCAGGCGGTCTCGCGATACGATGCTCTCATCAACAGCTATCCGACAAGCGCTCTTATCGACGACGCTTTGTTCGAGCGAGCCGAAGCGCTTCGTCTCGGCGGAGCAACCGAACGCGCGCTTGAAGCCTACGATGATCTTCTCAAACGCTATCCGGCGAGTGATTTTGCGGAGTCGGCCCACATTGCCGCGCTGCGCCTGCGCACGTTTGAGCTCAAGAACAAAGAAGCAGGTCTCGAGAAACTCGCTCTCCTCGTCGGTGACGTCATCGCTCAGCAATCACGAAGTGCTTTGGCGCTGCGCCTGGGGGATATCTACTTCTATGATTTGAAAGACTTTGGTAAGTCCGCCGAGCAATATGCCGCCGCGCTGCGGCTCGGGCTGGCGGCAGACAGGCGTGCCTTGGCCTGGTACCTTCAGGCCAAGTCGTATGAAAATGCGGCAGAGCAAAGCGGCAGCAATGCTGCGCCAAAACAGGATATGATGTTGAAAGCAATCGCGGCGTTTGACTCGCTCCTCAAAACGAGCCCCGCGAGCGAGTGGACCGATGACGCTCTGGCGAGTCAGTTGAACATCCGGCTGCGCCTTGCGGCCGGGACGGCCGATCTGCGCAGCACGAGCGCCGATTTTCTCCAGGCTCACCCGCTCTCAAAGCGGCGCGACCTCGTGCAATTCTCGATCGGCGAAGCATTTCGGAGGAGGCAGAGCTTCGAGGATGCTGCCCGATCCTACGCTCTTGCTCTGAAGGAGCGCCCCCTGAAGGATGTGGAAGCATCAGCTCTTTACCGGCTCGGGGAATCGCTCACAAAGCTCGGGCTGCCTGACAGCGCATCGATTGCCTTCCGCGAGTACCTGAGAAAGTACCAGAATGGAGAGTTTTCGGCAAAGGCTACCTGGGCGGTCGCGCGAGAGGAAGCAAGACGGGGAGAACTTCGTTCCGCTCTCGAACTCTATCAACAGATCGAGCAAAGGTATCCGTACACTGCCTTCGTGGGTCAGCTGGCTGAGGCCAGGGCTGATGCATATTTCAAGGCAGGCGATTATGCCAATGCCGCCAGCCAGTATCAGAAACTGCTGGGAACCATGGAAGGACGCTCCCCGGAACTTCGGAGCATTTCCCCGGAGGTGTTGTACAATGTCGGTGTGAGCTTCGCCAGACTCGCGAAGTGGGAGGATGCGCAGCGCTATTACACTCAATACCTCGTGCGCGATGATTCGACGGAGCGTGCGGGCAAGGTGTATTACGGGCTTGCCACGATTGCGCGTGAGCAAAACAACATATCGCTCGCCGCACAGTATTTGCAGCGCGCGAGCCAGTTCGCCGGTGCGAGCACCGGCGGCTTCAACCAGGCTTCGTTCGAAGCCGCAGAGCTCTTTTTTAGAAACGAAGAGTATGCAAATGCGATCGAGAAATACGAGCAGGTTACGGAGAAGGGGGTCGGCGATTCGCTGCGGCAATACATCCTCTCGAGGATCGTCGTGTCGTACTACAGGCTGAACAATGCCAGGGAAGGCGATGTGCGGTCGGCGGCGTTTGTGAAATCCTATCCCAACCAGGCAGCGACCGCAGCCGAGTTCGAGTATGAACGGGGCATGTATTTTCTCCGCAAGGACGATTACGTCAGCGCGAAAAGACGATTCGATAACGTGATTCAACAGTATCCGACCACGCCGATATTGCCGAACGCTGCGTACGGCAATGCGCGTGTCGCCGAATTGACAAACAAGACTACGGATGCCGTCAAGCTCTATGAGGGTATTCTCCTGAGATATCCGGCAGTATCGATTGCACCCCGCGTGAGGCTGGCGTTGGGAAATTTATACTACAGCCAGGAGCAGTGGGATCCCGCAGCGCGACAGTATAAGGCGATCCTCGACAGCGAAAGCCGGGCTCCCGATCTCGTTCCCTTTGCGATGAACAATCTCATCATGGCGTACAAGCAGCTCTCCATGTTCGACGCTGCACTTGATCTGACGCGGAAATACATCTT
>DOWV01000027.1:6958-7382 GCA_003519375.1 Bacteroidota bacterium | reverse complement strand
ATCGAGCGGTTCCCGGACGACGCCGAGTTGATGACGAAGCGGGTTGATATCGGAGTGCTCTATCAACGTCTCGGATACTACGACCAATCGGTCGTTCATCTCCAGAGCCTCCTGGAAGGAGCGGACGCCGATCTCGAGGCGGAAGTCCGTTACTACATCGGTGAAGCGTTCTTCTATAAGGGAGATTATCAGCAGGCGATACTCGAATTCCTGAAAGTTCCGTATCTCGTGACGAAGAAGACAAAGGCTGATTGGACTGCGACATCGTACTATATGGCGGGTCAGTCATACGAGAAAATGTCGAAATTCGATCAGGCGGTAACGATGTACAAACAGATCATCAGCCGTCCCGGTATCGATGCAACGTTCAAGACCGGCGCCCAGCGGGAAATCGATCGGGTGACGGCGTTGATGAAGAACAACA
>DOWV01000027.1:1428-6790 GCA_003519375.1 Bacteroidota bacterium | reverse complement strand
GGATGGGCCTTCGGCCCAAACCATTCAACGTCTACCATCTAACGTCTTACGTCTCACCACCTCAGAATTGTCTTCGCCCTATGGGCTACATCTTTGAAACAGAAATAGAGCAAATCATGAACGCCGTCAGCGCCAGGACGATCGGCGAGGCGGAAACGATTCGGCTGCGTGATCTTCTCGCTGCTGATCTTCATCCGGCGATCAAGGCGTACTTCAAAGCCCGCGTCAGGCAGCTCCTCCAGCAGGAGCGGACGACGGAGGTCCGGTCGAAGAAGTTTCCGTATTCGCTTCCCGAGGTCATGCGTCTGCAGGAGCAGGTTGACGTGCTGCTTGTCCACTACTATTCGTTCGGTCAGCACGACTTTGCTCTCATGCTCGACCACGCCGTCCATTTTCAATTCAATTTTCTCTGCCGGCCGCAGTGGACGCTGCTCAATTTCATCTTCGAGAACCAGCGGCGGCGCCCGACATCCGATATCCGCCGCAAACTCCGCTATTGCGTCGATTATGAATACTATGCGGAGCTCATCAAGCGGCTCATTGACGACCGCGGCCTTGCAGAGATCGAGTACGAAGAATTCAAGGAACTGCTGGAAAAAATCGATAACGAGATTGTCTCCCGGCATTCGAGCGTCGAACTCGCACTCCTGACGCGGCCGCTGCTGCGCTTCATTGAATCGTCGCTCCCTGTCCTTCCGGCGAAGCTCGCTGACTCTAAGATCCCGATCAACGCCGCAGTGGTGTTTTTTGAAGATAAGAAACTCAACGACATCAAGGATCGGCTGGAGACTGAGCGTGATAAGAACGGTGTGATGGAAATCAGCCTGCGAGAACTCGCCGTGCTGATCGAGAGGGTTCGGACGCATAATGAAGAAGCCGAAGTCGACTTCCCGGAAGGCCCGGCGGATCCGGCAAAGGGCCAGGTGAAACCCGCGGAGACGCCCTCAGGAGCTCCGTCCAAAGCCGAACCCGTGATTGTGTCGAAAGCACCCGTCAAGATCTTTTCCGATTTCGAAGAGGATGAACCGATCACCATAGCCATCCCTCGGCAAAGCGACGGGACATACGGCGATCTGGCGGATACAAGCATCCTCGTCAATCTCCACTCGCTCTTTTCCCCGTCAGAAGAAAAGACCTTTATCAAAAAGGTGTTCCAGAAAGAAGAGCTCCTGTTCCGTGAATCATTGGATCAGCTTAACAAAATGACCGACTGGAAGGAAGCGTCGCAATACTTGCAGCAGATTTTTCTTACCAATGAAGTCGACCCGTTCTCGGAAGTCGCGATCATGTTCACCGACAAAGTCCAGCGACGGTTTCAGCCGGGTGAGGCCGGAAAAAGTACAGACCTCTAACGTGCCGTCAGATTTCATCACACACTAATCCCTCGGAGCACATGCAATTCATTGACCAGGCTGTAATTTTCGTCAAGGCAGGCAACGGCGGGAACGGAGCGATCAGCTTCCGAAGGGAGAAATATGTGCCCAAAGGAGGACCCGACGGCGGCAATGGCGGTAACGGCGGCAATGTCATCATCCGGGCCGACAGGCAGCTCGGGACGCTTCTCGATTTCCGCTACAAGCGAAACTACAAAGCAGAGAACGGCGACCACGGCCGCGGAAAAGGACAAACCGGGAAGACCGGGGCCGACACCGTCCTGAAGGTTCCCTGCGGCACGATCATCATGGATGGCGGCCACAAGCGTTTGCTTGCCGACCTCGTGCGGGATGGTGACGAAGTCGTCGTTGCCTCGGGAGGGCGAGGCGGGCGCGGGAACCAGGAGTTTGCCACCGCCACGAATCAGGCTCCGCGCATCGCGGAACCGGGCACTCCCGGCGGCGAATGCGAGCTTCTTCTCGAATTAAAGCTTATTGCCGATGTCGGGCTCGTCGGCTTCCCGAATGCAGGGAAGTCTACGCTGATATCGGTCGTCTCTGCTGCAAAGCCGAAGATCGCCGATTATCCCTTTACCACGCTCACGCCGAATCTCGGAATCGTCCGATTTGCGGAAGGGAAGAGCTTCACGCTTGCCGATATGCCGGGGCTCCTCAAAGGAGCGCATTTGGGAAAAGGGCTCGGGATCCAGTTCCTGAGACACATCGAGCGTACAAGGGTTCTTGTCTTTCTCATTGAGGCGATCAGCGAAGATCCGAAACGCGATTACGAGATTCTCCTGAACGAGCTTGCGAGCTACAATCCGATCATGACGAAGAAACCCAAGATCGTGGTGCTCACCAAAATCGATCTCTTCGAAGAAAACTCGTTGAAGCGCCTCAAGCGCCTCTCCTTTGGAAAACGCATTCCTGTTGTGCAGATTTCTTCGGTCACGAGAACGGGCCTTCAGCCGCTTCTCGAGGAAATGTGGCGGGCCCTGCAGGCTGAATCGTGATTCCCCTCCTGAGAATTCCGTGAATCGACGACCTCCCTTGACTCTCCAGAAAACTTTCGGCACCCTCGTGGCGCTGTTTGCCGTGCTCGTCATCGCATCCCTCGGCGCGCTTATGATCGGCTCGACAGCGATCACAATGGGAGAAATGTGGCGATCGCTTTTTGTTCCGTCCGACGCATCAGTCGAAACCCAGCGCACGATACTTTTCACAATCCGGCTTCCCCGCGTGCTTCTTGCCTTGTTTGTCGGGGCGGGACTCTCCATCGCCGGCGCAACGCTGCAGGCGCTGCTTCGGAATCCGCTCGCCGAGCCGTATATTCTCGGCATCTCCAGCGGCGGAACGGTGGGAGCATTGATTGCTATGCTGTCCGGCATCGGAATGGCGTACCTCACAACTCCGCTTTTCTCATTCGTAGGCTCCATACTCGTTATGATGCTGGTGTTTGCCCTCGGCCACCGTAGAGGGTCGCTCGACACCAATGCTCTGCTTTTGTCCGGCGTGATGGTGGGCGCGTTCTTCAGCGCGATGGTGCTTCTCTTCACCGCGCTGGCCAATCAGGATCTGAGGACGACGTACTTGTGGCTGATCGGAAACCTGAGCTCGGCCGAGATGTCGTCGTTCTGGGTCGTCGCTCCACTCATTCTCATTGCGTCGGCTCTTCTGGTCACCCAATCGCGTCATTTCAATCTGATATCGACCGGAGACGAAACTGCACAGCATCTCGGTGTTGACGTGCACCGCGTGAAGAGGTTTTCGTATCTTCTCGCTTCGTTCATCACGGGACTTGCCGTCTCTGTGAGCGGCGTGGTGGGATTCGTAGGACTCGTTGTGCCCCATGCATGCAGGCTGGTCCTCGGTCCAGACCATCGATTGTTGCTTCCCGCATCGTTTCTTGCCGGAGCGACATACCTTGTCTTGTGCGATCTCCTTTCACGCGTCATCCTCGCACCCTCCGAAGTGCCCGTCGGTGTCGTGACGGCGGTGATCGGAGCCCCCATCTTCATCTACCTTCTCAAGAAAAACTGGTAGCTCCTCCTTTGCATGTCGCCTGCCGGGCATCGTGGGAGGGATCGGTCTGTTGAACCGAACGGAATTCTTTTCCTGCCCCGGTTGTTCTACTTCATACAGAAATTTCCTGCAAAACACTCTCACTGACATCGTGACTTGAATGCATTCTCGACGCAAGTTTCTCAAAGCACTCGGCATCGGGGCCGTCGCACCGACGATACTGCTGGGCCAATCGGTTGAACCGAAGCGTTCCCGCTGGGAAATGATTTTCGGAAGTCCGGACACGGTCAAGCCGGAGTTCGCCCCGAATCCAGCTTCGTGGGACGATTCGACCATTACTGCGGCATGGATTGGTCACGCTACGGTCCTCATCAACTTCTTCGGGACTAAGATCATCACCGATCCGGTTTTTTCAGAGCGCATCGGCCTCAACATCCTTGGCCTCACCACCCTCGGTCCGAAGCGTCTCATCTCCCCTGCGCTCTCCATCAAGGACCTTCCACCGATCGACTTGATCCTTCTGTCGCATGCACATATGGATCACCTCGATATTCCGTCGCTCGAACGATTCGCCAAGTCCGTCCCGATGGTGATCGCGAAGAACACGGCTGATGTCCTGGAGAATCTTGGACGGAAGGACGTTCATGAGCTCGATTGGGGCGAGAAAATGGCTGTTGGGGGCCTCGAAATCGAGGCACTTCAGGTTAAGCACTTTGGCTGGAGATTTCCGTGGGAGAAGGACCGCTCACGAGGTGAGTGGACAGGGAGAAGCTACAATGCGTATCTTCTGAGCAAGAACGGCAGGCACATTGTCTTCGGCGGGGACACGGCCTATCAGGAGTATTTCAAGGAGGTGGGGAAGAGGAATCTTCCCATCGATCTGGCGATCATGCCGATCGGTGCATACGATCCATGGATCTTCAATCACGCGAACCCGGAACAAGCCGTTGAAATGGCGAACCACCTTGGAGTCCGGCAGATCATGCCGATTCACTGGCGCACGTTCATTCAGAGCGATGAGCCGACGATGGAGCCCATCACTCGCTTCAAGGCGGCGCTGGAGATGACACCCGAGCGCATCGCATTGGAGTCTGTAGGCCAGACATGGACCCTCGATCCCAAGCTCGCACAAGCTGGTAACAATAACAATTCAGCGGTAGGACAGGCACTCCTGTCTGTCCAAAACTAGTGCACTCAATACCGGAAGTGTGCCTCGCACCAAAACATGGTAGAAGTCGGTCTTTTACCAAACAGTGTTATTCGAAGCTCTCATGCTCCTCCACTTCCCCGCTTGAGGAAACGATTTCGATCGGGCACGGAGGAAGAGACTTCAGGAAGATCTGCCCATAGCGTTTCGTTACGATTCGTGAATCGAGAATCGTGATGATCCCCTTGTCGGTTGTCGAGCGTATCAATCTGCCGACGCCCTGGCGGAGTTTGATCACCGCTTCGGGAAGTGTGAAATCAAAGAACGCATTTCCGCCCTGCTGTGTGATGAACTCTGTCTTTGCCTCAATGAGCGGGTGATCCGGGACGGCGAATGGCAGCCGGGTAATGATCACATGCTCGAGCGCCTCTCCGGGCACATCGACCCCCATCCAGAAGCTGTCCAATCCGAAGAGCACCGAATGAATGTCGCGCTTGAATTCCTGCAGCAAGTCGTAGCGTGACGGTCCGATCCCCTGCACAAGCAGCTGCAATCCATCGTTGCGAAGTGGTTCACGGACGATGTTCGCCATCCGTTTCATAAGCGCCGTGCTCGTGAACAGAACGAGCGCTTTCCCGCCTGACCTGGCGATGCTGGAGAGGATCCAATCGGGCAAATCGCGTTCGTAGTCGGGTGCATCCGGCGCCGGCATATCGCCTCCGATGGTGACCCGCATCTGGCGCCGGAAGTTGAACGGTGTGCCAAGTATGAGAGTGTCGGCCGCGGCGGCACCGAGGCGCCGCTGGATGTAATCGAGCGA
>DOWV01000027.1:0-1241 GCA_003519375.1 Bacteroidota bacterium | reverse complement strand
GTCGAGATGTCGGTTGGGGCCGAACAGAGGATGACATTATTCGATCCTTTCGCGGAGGTCTCGACCCAGTACGTAAGCGATGTGTCTTCCTGCTCCAGAAACTCCCTGATGAGAATCTGGGCTTCCCAGATCAGCCTTTGAGCGATCGTGAGCTCTTCTTTGCTGAGCTTGGAATCGGAATCGTTGAGCAATTCCTTCGTGATGTCGAGCAGCTGCTGCAACGGCGCTTCGGCGAGGTTTGCCACCAGGTGAGGTCCTCTGATCCGGATTGTCGGTGAGGATGGGCTCAATCTGCGCGCTGCAGCAGCCGCCATCTCAAAGAACTCATTGACGGCCTCTTCCGCGTCGGCACATTGCAGGCGCACGTTCTTCCTTCTGAGTTTTGAAAGGAGTCCCTTCTTTGTCCGTGGATTGAACATCCGGTGGATCGCGTAGAGTACCTGGAAACGCGAGAGGCTTTTGCCGATACCCGTTCCAGCCACGGCCTCCAGCGTGTGGGCTTCATCGAAAATCACGAAATCATTATTGAAGAAAAACCCCTCCCGCTGCGGCTGAGTTGCAAGCAGCGTGAAAAAGAGGGCGTGGTTCATGACGATGAGGTCTGCGTTCCGCGCTCGGGCCTTAGCGCGCTGGAAGAAGCAGTCCGGACCGCAGATTTGTTGGCTGCAGGCGCCTTGTTCGGAACAAACCTGCTGGCGGACTACTGCACTGAGCGGGAAGGGAAGGGTCTCAAGATCGCCGTCGGGCGTTGACTCGGCCCACTCAGAGAGGAGATCGAGCTCCTTGCTTTCCTGCGTATCGAACAGCTGCTTATGGTGGCTCAGGGCATTTGAAAGTCGTGTTGTACAAAGGTAGTTTCTACGCCCCTTCAGCAATGCCGCGGAGAATTTGACCGGAAGCAGAGTTCGTGCGAGCTCTGTGTCTTTGTGGAGCAGTTGTTCCTGGAGGTTTTTCGTATGCGTTGAGACGATAGCTTTGCGACCGTTGACAACTGCATGGAGGATGGCAGGAACGAGATATGCGAGGCTTTTGCCGACGCCTGTTGGTGCTTCGACGATGAGATGCGATTGTGATTGCAGCGCCCCCGAGATCGCCTGCGCCATCTGGAGCTGTTGTGGTCGGTACTCGTAATCGGGCAGCGAACTGAGCGTTCCGTCCTCTGAGAAGACGGAGGTGATGTGCTTTCCAATATCGTTCATGCGATGATTATAGCGAAAAAAGAGCTAAGCGTTTGGACGATT
>DOWV01000281.1 GCA_003519375.1 Bacteroidota bacterium | reverse complement strand
GCGTACGGCCGGACCATCGATCTCGTGCCAAGCACCTGTCCCGCGATGTCCATCTGCACGATGCGGTTGTTCCTGGTATCGGCGACATACAAGAGCTTGTCATTCCCCATCAATATTCCATGGGGTTCGTTGAATCCCTCGTACGGAGGGACGATTTCAAGGTACGTCGTATCCCCAACCACAAATGTTGTGCGCGCGCCGGCAAGCTCGTCCAGGGAGAATTTCTCCTGGCAGGCCGCGAGGAAGAGAACACAAAGCGCTATGAGAATCGAACGAATCATTTCATGACATCCATTGTGGCTCCTGTAATTGCACACCCCGACTCTGTCGGGGCAAGCTGACAACACAGATGCTACAAGATTTCCACAGATTTAAAATATTAATTAAGAAAAGGTCTGTGATCTGTGAAAATCAGTAACATCTGTGTCTTCTGTGTGCTATTCAAAGGTCATCAATACGTGAAGGCAAGCGAGATTCTGTGAACTCCGCCCAATTCGATAAAATGAGTGAATGAATAGTCGACGGAAGCGTCCGTGAACCCAAGCGACGAGAACACTCCGAACCCAAGCGAGTAATCATCTGCCGACTTGCGGTCCGAGCCGAACAACGACTCACCGATCGTCCGCTTCACTCCAGCGCGTGCGAACAACCACCCTCTCCAGCTGTATTCGAATCCCAACCGGAGATTTTCGGCATTGTCGTTGGGGTGATTCAGCTGCACGGACGATGTGAGCTTGTGGTTTTCGTCTTGAAGAGGCTCGAACGCCACGCCAATCTTAAACAGGGTCGGCGGCGAGAATGACTGATACGAATCGATTTGCGAACCGTCGATCAGGGTCATATCTCCAGCCGGAGCGACATCGGAACCGAAATTCGTGACAACCGCGGCAAATCGGAGCGAGCCGATCCCCATTGAATAGTATGTGCCGAGATCAAAGAGTATCGCCCGGATTTTCACAACGTCAAGATTCTCCTCGACGTAGCGGACCGTCGTTCCGAAGCTGAACTGGCTTGTCATCTGCCTCCCGTAGGAGACGCCGATTGCCAGGTCGCTGTATCGAAAATATGTGCCGGTACCGGAAGGATTCGTCTCCGTCGTCCTCTCCATGTCATCGCTTGCCAGCGATGTAAGCGACACACCGAGGATATCATCCGCTGAGACACGATAGACGGCCCCTGCAAATTCATGCTTCAGTCCGGCAAACCAACCGCAGTGCGACACGAAGATCGCATTCGACCGGGCCAGCGGCAGACCGGCAGGATTCCAGTAGAGGCATGACGGATCGTCTGCAACAGCCACCATCGCTTCTCCGAGAGCCGCACCCCGGGCGCCCACGCCGATCTTCAGAAATTGCAGACTGGAGATACCGGCCCGCTGACCGCCGAGGTTCGGCAGCAACTGGGCAAGCGATGTTGTCAGCACCGTAAAGAGCAAACCCGCTATGGTCAGTCGTCGGCGTGTCATCAGAATCTCAGCGAGAATCCTGCTCGAATGGTCCGTGGTTCCATGTAGCGCGCCGGATTGTAGGGGAACGGGTCGACGGGAGCCTGAAGCTGCGGATAGTGCGGATCGTTCCAGCCATTCGGCGTCGGTGTCGGCGAGCCGTCGGGCCTGGTATATTCGTACGCGTCGCCGGTAATCGGATTCAGTATCTGTGCGTTCTTCCGGTTGAGAAGGTTCGACACTTCAACGGCAATCACCAGCCTGACCGCCGACAAATCGATCACTTTCTCAAGATTCAGATCGAGCGTTATGACATCTTTCCCGATCTTCGAGAGCGGATTGTTGATGTCGGAGACGTAGATCGGCCGGCCCGTTGCCGATTCCTGACCGACATACCGGTAAGGCGTGTACCGCCGTCCGGATTGGAAGAAGAGCCTCGAATAGACGCTCAGGTCGTCGAGAACACCGCTGCCCACACCGAAAAGAGGCCTCCCCTTCGGGACCCGGAAATTCAAAACGAGCGAGCCCTGCAACGGTCTGTCCCACGACAGATACGTCTCCTTGATGTTCTCTTCGAGTCCCTGCTGGATGTTGAAAGCGGCCTCCGTCGCTGCAGAACTCTTGCCGGTTGCTATTGAATACGAAGCCGAAACAGCGCCGCGGAACCAATCGCCCATCCGTTTCTTATACTCCACTTCAAATCCGCGCGACCTGGCATAATCGAGATTGATGTAGGTAGTGTAGGATCCTGAGGAGAACCTGGTCTGTCGCGCGACGACGGTGCGAGCCGTGACGTAATCGAAAATGTCCTTGTAGTATGCCGTCACATTCAGAACGTCGTTTTCGGTGAGCTGGTTGCGGAGTCCGAGCTCATACGCAACGGTCGTTTCAGGGCTCAGGTTGGGATTGCCGATGACCTGGAACGTCGATCGGGCGTTGCTGCGGATCAGCTTCGAATAGATGAACTGCGGCCGCGGAAACTTCGAGAAATGCCCGTAGGAAAAGAAGAGCGTCTGATTGTCGCTCACCGGATGGGCGATCGCGAGCCTTGGGCTGACGCGTCCCTTCCACCTCAATCCGAAGAGCGAGTACGTGTCTTTCAGATATTGCTCCCTGATCGTCGGGCTCACGAGCGATTGCTCGTCGTTCCGGACCGCATCGTCAACGTATTTCCCCGGGAACCAGTAATCGAAGCGCAGGCCGAAGTTCAGGATCATTCCGCTGAAGGAGAGGTTGTCTTGCGCGTAGAATGCGCCGAGGGCCGGGCGAACGGAATAAATGTCGTTGTTGTAGCCAAGCGGCCGGACCCAGGGGCTGATGATATCGACCATCTGCATGTCCTGGAGTCTGAGCTCGAAGCCGGCCTTGAATCTGTTCTTCTCATCGAAATTGCTCGTGACGTCGGCCTTAAGGGCATACTCGTTGATGTAGTGATCGCGCCAGTTGGTCGGCGAGCCTACATCATAGAAGCCGTCGCCGGGAATGACTCCGACGGTATCGTGACCGAGATTATAATAGACGATCGGGAATGTGACGATATCTTTCGGTTCGTGGTACACGTCCCAGTACGCACCATTTGCGTCGCCCCGCACATGAGCGGAGAAATTGCTCAGGCGGATTTCGTAGAATGTTTTGGCGCTGAGAAAGTGCGTCCAGATAAGCGAATGCTGCTGATTGAGCTGCGTGAAGGTGTTGGCGCTGTCGGGGATATTCTGGAAATAGTACTGATAGCCGGGCTGAGGCTCCTGGTGCTCGAGTGTCGTCTGAACAGTCTGCGTATTCTGATTGATTGCCGCCGAGCCGTTGAACGCGTACGAGAGTTTCAGCGTCGGTGAGATCTTCCACGTGAGCTTTGAGAATACTGACCAGTTATTGCTTCTCCGCGGAGCGAAA
Organism: Bacteroidota bacterium; assembly: GCA_003519375.1. Lineage (GTDB taxonomy): Bacteria > Bacteroidota > Ignavibacteria > UBA10030 > UBA10030 > UBA9647. The sequence continues at coordinate 3,139 of DOWV01000281.1, read as the reverse complement.
GAACTTCCGTGAAAAATACTGGAATAGAGGCCACCGGGAGCTTTGACCGAATAGCCGCCGGGCGTTCCGCTCTGGTCCATTGATTCGACCCATCTCGTGTAACCATCACTCAGGTTCACATTCGCATTCGCGAAGAAACTTATCGAGCCCGGGACGGTTACCCCGATCATCGGGAGTAAGTACCTTGTGATCGGCTCGGGTCCCCCGACGGAGAGGTCATAGATGTCCGTGAAGAAATTAGACCGGTCGTGGTCGTTGAAACCGAGATGATCCTGTTTATGGCCGAGTGTGCCCGAATACGAGTCGCTGCCTTCCCGTGTCGAGAAACTCACGACGCCGGACGTTGCCTGGCCGTATTCCGCGCTGTACCCTCCCGTTATGACTTCGACCTCCTGCACCGCGCCGGGAGGAAGCTGCAAACCGAATCCCGTTCCCGAGAGCGGATCCTGGACCGATATCCCATCCACGAGATATGCCATTTCGTACGCACGCCCGCCGCGAATATGAATCTGGTCGTCGGATTTTACCACGCCGACCTGCAAAGCGACGACGTCCTGCACCGTCTGGATGGCGGCTGCCTGGAGGTCATCGCGCTGTATCGTCCGCCGGCTGGAGGTCTCTTCTATATTAAAGAGAGGTTTTTCACCGATGATGACCACCTCCTGGCCGAGTGTCAGCGAGGTTTCTTCCATGGGGATATCAAGGAGAGTCTCCTGGCCCGGGGTCACCTTCACAGCGCCGAACTGCATCTCTTTGAAGCCCAGGAGCCGCACTTCGACGACATACGTTCCGCGTCCGACTTTGGGGATGATGAACGAACCGTCGATATCGCTCGCGGCGCCGTAGTAGGTCCCTTTCACCATCACGTTGGCGCTGGGGAGTCCGCTCTTCGATGCCTTGTCGTACACGCGCCCTCGAATCACGCCGTACTCCTGCGCAGCCGCAAGCGAAAACGCGAGAAGCGTCAGGAGAATCGTACGAATCAGTCGTATGAGAAGAGGATGGTTCATGATAATGGCACACTGACAACACAGATGCTACGTGAGGGTCACAGATAAATATTTAAAGGTACAGATCTGTGGAAATCTGTAGCATCAGTGTCTTCAGTGTTCTATTCGAAGATTGTTCACGGTAATGGCACACTGAGTACACAAATGATAAAGATATTCACAAGAGCTCCTTCATCTGTGTAAGTCAGTAGCATCAGCGTTTTCAGTGTGCTATTCAGAGAATTATCCTACAAACCGAATTCTTGCACAAACACTCTCTGGAAGAACGCCGCCAGCCCCTGTCCCCCGTTTGCCCTGCCGTTGAGATAATGAAGCGGGAAACCGACAAAAACGAAATGCTTGTCGTTCCGCAAAACGCCGACAGTCGGCATGCCGATATAAGGACTGAGGGAGCTTGCCCGCGTATCGGCCTGCAGGCGATAGATGTATCCTGCATCCGCCCGTTTGATCAGAGGCCTCACAAATACGGAAAGGAGATTGCGCGGCGAGCCGGTCACGCTTATGGAATCGACGTTTAATACCGGGTAGATACTGGAACCGTCGGAAGAATCGGGGACGATTTGATAGTTCTTCGGCACTCGTGTCGTTCCGGCCCAGGGAGTGGCCGAAGGACCCGGCAGCGTTACTGAGCTGATGCTGTCCAACGGCGCAAAATCGCGCAGCGCTCCTCCCGGATCGTTCGCCGACGCGAATTCGGTTGTATACAAAACCTTGCCGCCGGTCGTTGAATAATGGAAGAGCGAGAACTGGGCAACCGTCAGGCTCGGATACTGGTCTGTATACCAGAAGACGAAGTCGTACAGCCTCAACGTGTAGACGAACATCGGATTCAGAACACTCAACGACGGCACAAGCACTCCGGCTTTTCCCGCCGGGCTGCCGGTCCGGATATCCAGCTCATCATAGTCTGCCAATTGTCCGCCCGCAAATTCTCTGAACCTCTCGCGGTAAAAACGCTTCACTTCCAGCGAATCATCCTTCTGGTAGTCGCTAATCACCAGCAGCCGGCTCGCAGGTTTCTTCACAAACCACGTCTTCGACGCCGAAGGCTGTGACATCACCGGGCTCAGGTCTCCCGCCACATCACGAGCCTGGACAAAAAGCCTGTTCGGACCGTTGAGCCGCAGTCCCGTCACCTGCCCCAGCGTCCTTAACGAAGGATAGATTCCGCCGTAGACATCGGCTGTCACCGTCGTGCCGGCCCCGTCACTGCGGCTGCGCGGCACCATCAGCGAGATCATGGTGGCGGTCGGCGGCAGAGTCAGCCAATTCCCTGAGCCGGACGTGTCATTCAGGGCGACCCTGTATGACGCAATCGTCTCATCGCCGTCGGGATCACTCCCCTGCCAGACGAATGAAATAACTGTGAACGTCGTGTCCGGCGGAAGTATGTTTTGAGCGGGATTGGATGGATCCCGGACATAGGTGATCGCAGGCGGGCTATTCTTGATCGGGAATCTCTGCGTGGCCCCTTTCTGATCCATTGCCGGGCCGAGTTCCGGAAGAGCAACATCCCCGCCATCGAACGTCCCATTTCCATTCACGTCCCAGTACGGCTGAGGCGTCAGACGAATGGACGCTCCCCTCGGCAGATTCGTCCCAAACGTATTGTCGATGGCACGAATCGCCACGAGAAAGACGGCGTTTGATGTACGCAAAGGAAATTGTACTGTAGAGTCCGTCACCGTCGTGTATCCGTACGTCAGAGTATCGGGACTTGGGATAGAAGTAAGTCCCGGTGCGAACGCCATCAGATACCCTCCGACATACCCGTCCTTATCCTCTCCCCACCAGTGCAACTGCTGCCTGCTTATGCCGGTTGCAAGCGTTGACTGTGGGAAGATCCAGAAATAGGTATTTGGGGGGGCGTTTAAAATCGGTGCGTCAGCGAAATGCCTGACGCCCCCCGACTCTCCAAGCAGGAGAGACAGGCAGAGAATCAGGATTATATTTCGCGACACAGATCTCATTCAGATGGATCTCTCAAAACAACATCGAGTCATTGCGAGGCGCTTTCTGCCGAAGCAATCTCATCCAACGATGGCTGCATAGTCGAGATTGTCCGCCTTTCAGGATCCCGCATAGAGGCGGATCCAGAGAGCGGGACTTCGTCGCGGGCCTTAGACTTC
>DOWV01000126.1 GCA_003519375.1 Bacteroidota bacterium | reverse complement strand
GTATCACTTCAACCGTGGGGCTGAATTTGCGGCACCCCAAGTACGACTCGAGGAATGTATAGACACCGTAGAGCGGTCCTTTGTCGCGACCTCCTGCGATGATGAGATTCTTCCCGTCGGTTCTGATCGTGAAACCATCGTCGCCGAGCCTGTCCCAATCGATCTCCCGGGGGCATCCTTCAGAATGCCCGGCGCTGCCGATCCAGATCGTGCTTCCGGGTTTGGCGGTTGCGCTGATGGGCACGTTCGCTCCTGAAATGGCACTGAGGTACCGCTGTAATTCCACTCCTGCAAAACGGGCAGATGCCGAAGCATTCTTCGCCAGCACGATCGTGCATGCCGATCGGCCCTCCTTCGTCAGAGTGAGCCCGGCGCTTCTGGTTTGCGAAATTGAAGCGTTCACGATCAAAAGGGAAAGAGGGAGAAGAAAGCGAGCCAGGCGCGCTGCCATGCGTAGAGGCCTTTGGAATTTCTCGAGTATTGTGTACCTTGCGCCTCGACGAGCTTTGGCTTTGTTCACACGCACGTATTGAAGCCAGCGTCGAGACGCGGGGTTGGGCCGGTGCACCCCCAACGTACAAAGTAAACGAGAAATGCGAAAGGATAATCGGCAGAAGAGTGGCTCGCACCACTCCGGAAATCGTTCTCGTATCCCCTTCGCTGACCAAGGAGAATGTCACATGAAGATCCGGATGCTCGGGTTGGTCGTTGCACTGCTGATGGTGAATCCGCTGGATGCGCAGGAAAGAGAGGAAGATTACGTCCCCGAGCCTGATCTTCTTGTCCAGGCGAAACTATCGAAGTGGCAGGACTACAAATTCGGCTTGTTGATGACGTGGGGGACGTACAGTCAATGGGGAATTGTCGAGTCGTGGTCCCTGTGTGGTGAGGACGAAGGATGGTGCGAGCGGAGAGGACCGTTTGCAGACGACTATGACAAATACAGGAAGGCGTACGAGGGCTTGAAGAGGACCTTCCATCCCGTGAAGTTTGATCCCGCGAAATGGGCGGAGGCGGCGAGCGATGCGGGGATGCGATATGTGATTTTCACCATGAAGCATCACGACGGTTTCTGCATGTTTGAAACGAAAACGACGGACTACAAGATCACGTCAAAAGAATCTTTCGGTGCCGATCCACGCTCAAATGTCGCGAAGGGAATCTTCGACGCATTCAGGGAAAAAGGGATGATGATCGGAGCGTATTACTCCAAGCCCGACTGGCACTCTCCCGATTACTGGTGGCCGTACTTCCCAACGCCTGATCGCCACGTGAACTATGACCCCGCGAAATATCCGGAGCGTTGGACCCGTTTCAAAGATTACACCTTTCAGCAGATCGAAGAGATTATGACGAAGTACGGGTCGGTTGATATTCTCTGGCTCGACGGGGCCTGGGTGCGGCCGCTGAGAAACATGCCGAAGGAATTCGAATCGTGGGGCAGGAAGAAGAACTACGATCAGGACATCGATATGGCCCGGATTTCCAGGATGGCGCGGCAACACCAGCCGGGACTCCTTGTCGTCGATCGCTGGGTCAACGGCCGGTTTGAGAATTATCTGACTCCCGAGAACAAGGTGCCGGAAAAAGCTCTCAGCGTCCCCTGGGAATCATGCATCACGATGGCAACGAGCTGGTCATACGTCAAAACCGACAAATACAAATCCGTTCGCCAGATTGTTCATCTCCTGGCGGACGTTGTCGCTAAAGGGGGGAACCTCCTTCTGAATATCGGTCCATCTCCGGAAGGCGAGTGGGCACCGGATGCATACGACCGACTTAAGGGCGTCGCAGCCTGGATGAAAGTGAACAGCGAATCGATCTATGATACGCGTGCAATCGCTCCTTATAAAGAGGGTAATATCTGCTACACGCAGAAGAAAGACGATGGGGCTGTGTATGCAATCTACCTCCCTGGTCAAAACGAAATGAAGCTGCCTGAAACCATGCGGCTGACGAAGATCCGGCCAACACCAGGCGCGAGGCTGATGTTGTTGGGAGCGGGAGGCGAAGTGAAATGGAGATCGGATGCCAATGGTGTCGTCATAGAGATCCCGAGTGCGTTTCGGGAAAAACCTCCGTGCACTGACGCATGGGTGGTCAAGATCTCTGAGATTCAAAGGTAGAATGACCCGCAAGTCAATGCTCAGCTCGAGGATCTCCGCAGGCACATCGAGAAAAGAGGTTTCAAGATGACAAGCAAAGAACGGGTTCTGGCATCGCTTCGCCATCAGCAACCCGACACGATCGCAGTCGATTTCGGCAGCACGGCTGTTACCGGCATTCATGTCAGGATCATTGCCGCCCTGCGCGAACACTATGGGCTCGAGAAAAGACTTGTGAAGGCACATGAGCCGTATCAAATGCTCGGAACGATCGATGAGGACCTGAAGCAGGTACTCGGTATTGATTTCGAGGGAGTGGTCCCGCCGGAAACCATGTTCGGTTTCAGAAACGAAAACTGGAGGCCATGGCGGATGGATGATGGCCTTGAGGTCCTCGTGCCGGAGAATTTCAAGATCACCAAATCTCCAAGCGGTGACACGCTCATTTATCCGAAAGGCGATCTGGCAGCCCCTGCGTCCGGGAGAATGCCAAAAAATGGATTTTTCTTTGACTCCATTATTCGACAAGATCCGATCGTCGAGGAGAAGCTCGATCCGAGGGATAACCAGGAAGAGTTCTCTCTGATCTCTGACTCTGACCTCGATTACTTCGAAGCCGAAGTAAAGTCCAAAGCGAGAACGGGGAGGGCGGTCATGGCGACGTTCGGTGGATTGGCATTTGGTGATATCGCGCTTGTCCCCGCACCGTTTCTGAAACATCCGAAGGGGATCAGGGACATCGAAGAGTGGTACGTTTCAACCCTCACCCGGCAGCCCTACATACATGAAGTATTCGAAAAACAATGCGTGGTCGCCATTGAGAATCTGATGAAAATTCACAAGCGCATCGGTGAGCTGGTGAACGCCGTATTCATCTGCGGGACGGATTTCGGGACGCAGTGGTCGACGTTCTGCTCGGTTGACACCTACAACGACCTCTATCA
>DOWV01000265.1:2226-4773 GCA_003519375.1 Bacteroidota bacterium | reverse complement strand
CGTACGGTTTGACGAGGGTTCAATAGGTTAACAGGATGATGACTTGCTTGAGCGGGACACTCGCCTGAAAAGGGAGAAACAGTATGCGCTCACAGAGTCTGAACATCGTTGCACTATTGTCCTACTCTACAATCTCTGGAAGTGTACCAATGAGGCACCATAGAGCGGTCCAGGAAACGTTCCACTTTAGCTTCTGTCTCCTTATATTGAGCCTGATCATGCTTCATGATGTCGTGGCACAGGGAGGGTTGGAGGCACTCGTAACGACAAACGCTGAGAGGCCCGCCAAGACGCTCTATTTGAATCTCATATGGCACCAGCATCAGCCGCTCTATCTGGATCCGTCGAAGGATGAACTTCAGGGTCCATGGGTGCGTACGCACGGGACAAAAGACTACTATGATATGGTCTCCATTCTGGAGGCGTATCCGGACATCCATTTCACCGTCAATCTCACCGCATCCCTCCTCGTCCAGATAGAAGAGTTCTATGTCCAGCGGCTTGGTGGCTTCGTTGACGTAAAGCGGAATCGTGTAGATGCGAAGCAATTCCTCTCCCGATACCGGGGGAAACTTGATCCCTGGATAGACCTGGCGCTGACACCGACAAGCCGTTTCAAAGCCCGTGAGCTTGGATTCCTCGTTTCGAATACATGGAATTGCTTTTCGATCAGCGAAGTGATGATCGATCGTTTCCCTGAATACAAAGCGATGCGCACAAAGTTCCGGAGGGAGGGAGCCAAAGGTTTGTCGGAACAGGACCGGCGGGATGTGAAGTTCTGGTTCTATCTGGCCAATTTCGATCCCGATTTTCTCGAGAGAAAGGTCCGTTTGGTTACGGGGACCACCGTCGATTTGACGGACTTGGTGCAGAAGTTGAATGACGGCTCTTACCGTTTGAAGAAGACTATTACTGAAGACGACTGCAACCGGATCGTCGCCGAAACTTATAAAGTCATGGCATCAATCGTCCCTGTTCACCGGAAAATGATGTACGACCCGGCAAAGAAGAAGGGACAGATTGAGGTGACGACAACGCCGTTCTACCATCCGATCCTTCCGTTGATCTACGATAGCGACCTGGCGAGACTCTCTCAGCCCGACGATCCGATGCCGGCCCGATTCGATTTTCCCCAGGACGCGTCGGAGCAGGTCGGGATGTCGGTAGCGTATTTCAGGAAACTGTTCAGAGCCGCGCCTCGAGGCATGTGGCCCGCAGAAGGTTCAGTCTCTCATGATGTCGCAGCCGTTTTCTCGAAACATGGGATACGCTGGATCGCAACGGACGAGAGAATTCTGGCAAAATCGAAGGCGAAACGGCACGAGAAGTACTATCCTTATGCTCTGGGCGGCAACGCATTGAAAAAACCTGTAGCTCTGGTATTTCGGGATACCGAATTATCGGACAAGATTGGGTTCACCTATAAGGAGATGAAGGGAAGTGAAGCCGCTGAGGACTTCATTCAGAGCATACTCAAGTTTGCTCCTGATGAAGGGGAGTCTGACAGGTTGCTCACGGTTATCTTGGACGGAGAGAACGCCTGGGAGTGGTATCGGTTTGACAATGACGGCAAGGAATTCAGAAATGAACTTTATCGCCGTCTGACAGAGCTCCACAGATCCGGGAGAGTGATCACGACGACGATGTCGGAATACACGGAGGGCAATCCTTCGAGGAAGGTCCCGCCGCACCCGGTCGACAAGATGGAGCCCCTCGAATGGCTCTGGCCGGGGTCCTGGATCAATGGAAACTATGATACCTGGATCGGAGAGCCGGAGGAGAATCAGGCATGGGAGTATCTCAGGATCGCGCGGCAGGACCTTGAGAACTCAGGATTGAAACGCCCCGACATGTCTGCCCCGGTGTCCCGGAAGGGAACCCCTGCCTGGTACGCAAGGAAGGCCTGGGAGTCCATGTATGCCGCAGAGGGTTCGGATTGGTTCTGGTGGTATGGTTCAGACCAATCATCCGGAGGGACCGACAGACCGTTTGACGTTGCGTTCATTACCTACTTGGAGAATGTCTACAAGTTTGCCCGTGGAGCGAAGGTAAGAATGCCCCGGCGTACATTTGAACCAATCATCCACGCACAGTCAGAATCGTCACAGGCTTCTGGCGGGGCTATGGCTCAGAGTATGGACGCGAGGGACGTTCTTGTGAGATTCGAAGTCGACTTGGGCGGGCGGGATGTTCCAGAAGCCGTCTTCGTCGCAGGAAGCGTGCCTGCCCTCGGGAATTGGGTCCCGAACAAGATTCGCATGTTTGACAACGGTAGAAACGGAGATAGCGTGTCGGGGGATGCGATCTGGACATTGGAGGTCCGCCTTCCCGCGGGATCTGACGTTGATTACAAGTACACGAACAGCGGAAGCGAAGGGAGTTGGAGTCCAGGCGAAGAGTTCTCGGTCAAGAATCGGAAGCTCCGGGTTCACGTCGACGTTCAAAAAACTCAGGAAGTAAGGGATAGATTCGGTGAGATGTAAAGCTAGCTATTATTATACGCTATAGAGGTTTATGCGATTTGTCGCAAGAAATATCGAGGTGATA
>DOWV01000265.1:0-2052 GCA_003519375.1 Bacteroidota bacterium | reverse complement strand
GATCCCTCTAGAATTGTCATCTGGCACCAGATGCGACCCGACGAGCAGAAGATTTTGCAGAGACAGCTTCGCCAATTCATGAGCAGGCACTCTGACCTCAAGGTAGAGGAGATGTTCAAAGAAACTGAGACTTTGAGGAGTGCATATGTGGTCGGCGCCCTGGCAGGGCAGGGACCGGATCTGGTGTACGGCCCTTCAGATCCTGTTGGTGTCTATGTCACCACGAAGAGCATTCTTCCCCTCGAAAACGTCCTTCCCCGGGCTTTCCTCGCCGCATTCGATTCGTCCTCGCTTCTGCGGTATCAGGGACACCTTTATCAGGTCGCGGACAAGATTGGCAACCATCTCGCTCTTGTTTATAACAAGAAGTATATTCAGAAGCCTCCGGAGACAGAAATTGAGTTGATACGGATCAGCAAGGAAATCCAGGTTCGCTATGGATATGCTGGAGGGCGTCCGAACGTCTATGGGCTTACGTGGAACTACATCGAGCCGTTTTTCTTTATCCCATTCTTCACAGGTTTCGGCGGGTGGGTGTTCGATGCAGACGGCGTCACTCCTTCCCTTGACACGCCCGCGATGGTAGAAGCCTTGAAATTTGTGCGGCGATTGCGGGATGAAGAGAAGATCGTGCCGAATGAAGCTGATTATGAAATTGCCGATGCGCTCTTTAAGGATGGAAAAGCTGCAATGCTGATCAATGGCGACTGGTCCTGGGTGGGGTACCAAGAAAAAGGAATAGACATCGGGATCGCCCCGTTGCCGAAGATCTCCTCGACCGGACTCTGGTGCGCGCCGATGACTTCGCCGAAGGGTTATTCGGTCAACGTCAACGTTTCCAAAGAGAAGCTCCCGCGTGTGGTTGAACTTCTCGAGTTTCTCCTTTCAGAAGAATGTGAACTGGAAACGGTCCGAGCCCTGAAGACTGTTCCGACGAGAACGGCACTGCGGACCCACCCCGACATCGTTGGCAATGAAATACTGCAGAACTCTATTCTGCAAATTGCACGCGGTAAGGCAATGCCTGTCGTTCCGCAGATGCGCGCCGTTTGGGACGCGATGCGCTCGAGTTATCAGGCTGTCATGGGGGGCGCCAAGTCGCCTGAGCAGGCCGCAAAGGAAATGCAGACTCAGGCAAATCGCAAAATCAGAGACATGAACGAATGAACTCGGACAAATCAAAACAGTTTATCGCGTTTCTTGTCGTTCCTTCCTTCGTGCTCCTGGCGGCAGTTGTCTTTTATCCATTCTTCTACAACTTGCTCCTCGCCTTCGGTAACATGAACCTGACGAAGATCCGTGACTGGCAGTTCATCGGACTTCGGCAATTCATCAAGATTTTCACCGAACCATCTCAGCCTGATTTCTATGCCGTCTTCGGCAAGACGATCATCTGGACAGTCGTCAATGTGTCGTTTCATGTCTTCCTCGGCGTGTTCCTTGCGTTGCTGCTCAATCAGAAAATCCGGGGGAAATCGATCTACAGGACACTCCTGATCCTTCCGTGGGCGATTCCCCAGTACATCGTCGCACTGACATGGCGCGGGATGTTCAATTACGAGTATGGATCCATCAATGCGATCCTTACGAGATATCTCTCGCTCCCGGCAGTGGAATGGTTGAGGAGCCCGACGGAAGCCTTTCTGGCCTGCGTCATCACAAATGTCTGGCTCGGCTTTCCGTTCATGATGGTGGTTGCACTGGGCGCGCTCCAGAGCATCCCGCATGAGCTTTACGAAGCAGCTGAGATAGACGGTGCGAGTTCCTGGCATAAACTTAAGACGATCACGATCCCCCTGATCAAGCCGGTGATGATCCCGGCAATCACGCTGGGCATTGTGTGGACATTCAACAATCTTAATATTGTTTGGCTCGTCAGCAACGGGGGAGAGCCCTCGGACAACACGCACATTCTCGTTTCTTTCGTGTATAAGGCGGCGTTCAATTATTACAGCTTTAGCTATGCCGCAGCATTGTCGCTGGTGATCTTCCTCCTGCTGTTCGTCTTCAGCATGGTGTTTATGCGTCAGTCAAAAGCAACCGAACCGGCCT
>DOWV01000347.1 GCA_003519375.1 Bacteroidota bacterium | reverse complement strand
CGAGGTACTTTTTGGACAGCCTCAACCTCCGCCGGAGGCGGATGAGCCTTTGGCTCAAAAGAGAACGTCCGAAATCATAACCCTCGTGGATATACCTCCACCCGCTGGCCTGAATTTCGGTGCGGGTGGTAATCTCAAGTTCATCTAAATCGATGTCCTAGCACCGAAATTGCGGCTTGAGCGAGGCCGAACAACCACGTGCGTTTCGATTTCGGGGAGTTTTCTTTTCCCCCATTTTCTTTTCTGAAAAGAAAATGGGGAACCTAGCGTTAGCGGTACAGGTTTCACGACTCAGCAAGTAACTGATTTCGCTTCGGTGTCAGGGAGAAATGCCAATTTATGGCAACCCACTCCGCGGGACCCCCGACACCGGCAGGAATCAAACAACCCTTCGGCTCGCCCCGAAAAGATCGGTGCTCGCTCAGGGGAAGTTAACCGCTTAACAAATTAACCATCTAACCAATTAACCAGATGCGAGCTGTCCGTTTGGTGGAGGTTGGCAAACCTCTGGAAATGCAGGACATTCCCCTCCCTTTCGTTGGAGAACATGATGTCCTCGTGCGTGTTCGGGCTGCGGGTATCTGCCATTCGGATGCTCATTACAGGGCAGGCCGTTCACCGGTTCGACCGCTTCCTATGACGCTGGGACACGAAGTGGCCGGTGTGATTGAGCAAATCGGCAAACAGGTCAGGAGAGCGATCGCAGGGCAAAGAGTTTGCCTTCACTATAATATTACCTGCGGCAATTGCCACCACTGCAGCACGGGCAACGATCAGTTTTGTGAGAGCTGCCTGATGCTCGGTCACTACACAAACGGCGGCTATGCCGAATACATCTCCGTGCCCGGGCGTAATGTCATTCTCCTTCCCGACGAGATACCGTTCGACCAGGGTGCAACGCTCATGTGCGCTTCGGCGACTTCGTTTCATGCACTGCGCAAGTCGAGACTCCGGGCGGGAGAAACCGCTGCGATCTTCGGTGTCGGCGGACTTGGCATGTCGGCCATCCAGCTTGCACGCGCATTCGGCGCGCTCGAAGTGTTTGCCGTCGATCTCAACGAAGAAAAGCTGAAACTGGCTTCATCGTACGGAGCCATTCCGATCAACGCCCGGATCGTTGATCCGGTGTCGGAAATTCGCAAGCACACAAATTCCCGAGGCGTAGATGTGGCTCTCGAACTGATCGGCCTCCCGCAGACAATGCGACAAGCCGTGCAGTGCCTGGGTGTCATGGGAAGGGCGGTTATTGCGGGGTTGAGCGACAGACCATTGGAGATTGACACCTATCGGGAGCTGCTGGGGAACGAAGTGGAGATCATCGGCTCGAACGATCATTTGCTTCAGGAGCTGCCGCTCCTGGTGAACATGGCCCGCCGCAAAGTACTCGATACATCCCGCGTCGTCACACGGACAATACCTCTCGATGCAGAAACGATCAATCAGACTCTCGATGCGCTTGACGAGTTCGGAGGCGGCGTCCGCACTGTGATCGTGCCATGACACGATCCCTGCGTTGACGAAATCCTATTCTCACAGCACATTCGTCCCGGTGTCAGGACTTTCTCGTCCGCCACGCTTTCTGGTGGAGGTCCTGACACCAACAAGCATAAGCCATGTGGTGTCGGGAGCGAACTCCCGACACCGGCGCGAGTATTCTTTCTTCATCACAACACACAGAAAGTACCATTCGACATGAACCGACGCGATGCAGTGAAAGCTCTCGGCCTGGCTCTCGGAACGGTTGCCGTTCCGGTTTTTCGTCCGCGTTATGAATATCTCGGCCTGCCGATCAACGAACAGGAGATCCTGAAGGAGTTCGACCGCCTCCGCGGCGAAGCAAAAGCGACGTCCGCTGTCCGGTTTGAGCGTGGCGGCCCGCGCCTCTTCGTCAACGGAAAGGAAGAATATCCGCTCCTGGCCGGCAGCTCAGGGCTGATCGATACGATCAAGAGTTTCCATGCATCGGGCATCAGGTACTATCATCCCCTCATCAGTCTCGAAAACGGCTGGCTCGCCCCCGGCGAGTACGACTGGAAACCTGTCGACCAGTACTTTGCCAGGCTACTCTCGGCTCAACCCGATGCATACTTCCTGCCGCGCCTGCATCTCTATGCGCCGATGTGGTGGAAGGATGCACATCCGAAAGAGCTTACCGAATACGGACTGCCGGTTGACAAAACCCAGTTCAAGATGGGAAGGGTTGCCATCGACAGCGGGTTTGACTGGAACAGCGTCCTTGAAACGTACGCGGCTTCTCTCGCTTCCGACATCTGGAAGACGGAGATGGGAAACACGCTGAGGGATTTCCTTCTGCACATGGAACAATCTCCGCTCCGAAGCAGAATCATCGGTTATCACCTGTCCGGTGCCATGACGGCAGAGTGGCATCACACCGGCTCCCGGTACCTCCCCGACTACAGCGAGCCGATGCAGCGGAAAGCCGGCCCGGTGCCGGGCGCCGAAGAAAGAATGCACACAACCAACGGTTTGCTGAGGGATCCGGTACGCGAGCAGGCAGTCATCGATTTCTACAGGAAATTTCACCAGAACACCACCGACGTTGTGTTGTATTTCGCCGGCATGACAAAGGAAGCAACGCAGCGGCAGATTGTGACGGGGACGTTTTTCGCGTACGTCATGGAAAACGTCTGCATTCAGGAAGCGGGCTATCTTGCGCCGGAGAAGCTCCTGGAATCGAAAGACATAGACTACATCGCATCGCCGTACACGTACGAACATGGCAACATTCCCGGCAAGGCCCGCTGGGAGAGCGACCTTGTGGATGATGCCGGAAACTGGCTTGGCCGAGCCCGCGGCGTAGGCGGCGATGGCGGCTATCGCGTCCTCCTCGAGTCGGTTCGACGCTGCAAAAAGCTCTACATAGCAGAGATCGATCCGAGCACGTACCTCGAGCCCGAGAAAACCACGGAAGGCGGATCGGGATTCGATACGGTGGATGGCACGCTTCACATTCTTCGCCGCGACCTGACGCAGGTGTTCACACAGGGGAATGGCGGATGGCTTTTCGAATTCGGCCACGTTCCGACCTTCAAGGCAAAGAAGGGGTGGTACGACGACAAGCCGATGATCGACGAGATCAGGACATGGGCCGACCTGGGTCACAAGTCACGCGCTCGCCTCGACACGCGTTCCATTGCCGACATCGCGGCGGTGTACGACGTCAAGAGTTTTCTCGCGACGCAGCATTGGAAGGCAGAAGAACCATGGAAAGGATTCGGGATTGCGATCACCGACTTCTTCAACCATTGGCTGGTCAACTCGCAGGCGCGGACAATCCACCGGATCGGCGCACCCGTCGATTTCCTCTACAGGTTTGACCTGAAGAAAGAAGATGCAAAACGATACAAGCTCTTCCTCATGCCGAACCTGTTCTACCTCACGGGCGAAGAAGCGAAGCAATTGAGGAGTTTTCTTAAGGGGAGCAAAGCGACGGTTGTGTGGTATTACGCTCCGGGTTACATCACGCCGGGGGGATTGAACCTCCGGCAGATGCAGGACTTGACGGGATTCTCCTTCAAGCGGATCGACCAGCCCGGGCCGATGATGATTCAGTGCGATTTTCTGCACGAAGGCACTCCGATCAACCAGAAGTTTGGTGTTGCGAAGGAGCACTTTCCGCGATTCGGCGTTACGGACCCTGAAGCAGCCGTTCATACATTCGGCCGCTGGACGGATGTCGATGAAGTAGCGTTTGCTTCGAAGCAGTATGACGGTTACGAGTCGGTTTATGTCGGGACCGGACCGGTGCCGGTTGAGCTTCTCCGGCTGCTTGCGGCCGGCGCAGGTGTTCGCCTCTGGAGCACAAAGCCGGACTGCATACGCGCCACACGCGATACCGCTTCGATCATTGCTTCAAGTGATGGAGAGCGCCAGGTTCGTTTTCCGCAGCCGCTCGCGCC
>DOWV01000341.1 GCA_003519375.1 Bacteroidota bacterium | reverse complement strand
GCGGAATCCAGGAGCGGGAGATCCTCAAAATGGCAACCGCTCGCTCAAAAGTGCTCGCGGGCCATTGGGGGACTTCGCCCAATTTCTCGATAATCTGATAATGCGAGATTGTTGATCCAATCATAGTACGTTCCCGGTGGATGTAATTGGGTTTCCGCCTACGCTTGCGCTTCGGCGGACAGGTCGGGGGGCCCCGATAGAATCGGGGCAAGCAGGTCCGCCTTCGCCGAGTGCGATATGGCTTGACCGATCATTGTTCTAGCCCTATTTTCTTCAAAAGTGCGGTGAACCGCGGACTTGAACGCACCCTATCCAAATCCGGGTCTACGCCGATCGAATAGAGTACCATATCGCGTTCCTCGTGCGCTTTCTCTAACCACTGAAGGGTCTTATTATCATCTTCAGCATGGGCAAAGAGTGTGGCAATCAGGTACGGCGAGATATATCGTTGCGTTGACAGGTCCACCAACTTCTTCGCCGCTGCCCGCACTGCACCTTTATACCCGGACTCATCATCGACACACTTCATCGCCTCAGCAACTTCGCGACTTATGAACAACGTGAAGAGTTTCTTGCACTCCGCCAACGCTTCGCTGAGCCTGTTTTGCTGGCGCAGTGCCCGCCAGAGGTGGAGTTGCAGCAAGAAGCTTGGTTCTGTTTTGAGCATCTTCCGACAATGTTCAATCACTTGATCAAATTGACGCAGTACATAGAGCTGATAAGCCAAAATGGTGTTGGGTATGGTGGAAAGAGGATCCAGATCCCGAGCCCGCGCGATTTCAATCGATGCTTGCTCCATACTTCCCGTCACAATCAGGTAATCCGCGTAGAACTGATGCGCTTCGGGGCTGTTTGGCTTGAGTTCTATCGCCCGTTTGAACTCCCTTTCAGCAGAAGACCAATCCCACTCGTACTGCAAATGGACTTCACCCAACCAGGCGTGTGCTTCGGCAAGGGACTCATCCAGCTTGAGCGCCTTCAACAATTCCGACTTGGCTCTGGGCATGGTTTCGTTAGAAGAGAATTGTCCAACTATCGCATGCACATTGTAGACGCTTGCCATCCCGACATAAGCCAGGGCGAAGTTCGGGTCTTTTTGAATTGCCTGCTGAAAATAGTCGAGACTTCTCTTTATGCCTTCCTCGGTAAGCCTGCTCAGCTCATACCGGCCTTTCAAGTAGAGATCATAGACTTCAAAGTTCTCTGTGTAACGCTTTGCAAGCCTTGCCTTGTCGGCTCCGAGAAGTCTTACCTTGAGCTTGTCCACAATCGCCAGTGAGATCTCATCCTGGATGGCAAATAGATCCTCCAGTTCACGGTCATATCGTTCTGACCAAAGATGGTAGCCGTCTGCAACGTTGATTAGTTGGGCCGTAACCCGCAGCTTGTTTCCTGCTCTACGAACGCTCCCTTCCAGGACAGTACTCACATTCAGTTGTTTCCCAATTTCTCTGATATCGAGCTCCTTCCCACGAAATCGGAAGGCGGATGTGCGCGCCGTAACATGCAAGCTCTCGAGCTTGCTTAATGCACTGATGATTTCTTCCGACAAGCCGTCGCTGAAATATTCATTCTCCGGATCAGCGCTCATATTGACAAATGGCAACACAGCGATCGATGGCAAGGGTTTCTCACTCTCAGCTTCATCTTTCTTCTTTATCGCGCCTAGCTGGGACAGCAGCTCGCGCATATGCTGGAAGCGTTCTCCGGGTTCCTTTTGCAGCATGTTGGTGATGCTCAACTTGATATCTGGCGGAACGTCTGACAGAAGACTGGAAATCGGCTGCGGTTCCTCGTGAACGATCGAATACAGCATCGCGGCCTCGTGCTCTCCTCGAAACGGCAGTTTCCCAGTCAGCATTTCAAACAGGACAACTCCCAATGACCAGATGTCCGTGCGAAGGTCAACATCCAATCCGCGTGCCTGCTCCGGCGACATGTAGGCCGCCGTGCCAACCGTCGAACCTGTCCTCGTCAGCTTCGCCCCACCGGCCAACTTGGCCAGCCCGAAGTCCAGTATCTTTGCCACCCCGTCATTCGTGATGATGATGTTCGCAGGCTTGATGTCTCTATGGACGATTCCTTTCTCGTGGGCCTGCTGCAAACCTTGTGCAATCTGGATCGTGTCAGAAGTTGCCTCTTCGGTTTTCAGTGGACCGCCTGCAATCTTCTCCTTCAGTGTTTGACCGTCATACCAATCCATAACAATGAACAACTGGTGATCAACTGTCTCATCGATGTCGTGGATGGTGCAGATGTTGGGATGCTGAAGGGCTGAGGCGGCTTGTGCTTCGTGGACAAAGCGGGTCTTCGCTTCTTCATCGCGTGTGAGATCCGCTGGGAGAAACTTAAGAGCAACGGTGCGTTTGAGCTTGAGATCCTCGGCTTTGTAAACAATGCCCATGCCGCCCTCGCCAAGTTTCTCGAGGATGTGGTAGTGCGAGATGGTTTGACCGATCATAGAAATACCTTGGTATTCACACACTCTGCGTGCGCGATCGATGATTTGCCGGCATATGCGCAATCTAAAGACTTCGTCCTGAGGGATCGCAGTTAGTTTTGTCGAACGCTCAGAGGAGCAGCTCAGTCCGAAGGATTGCGGTTACTGGTCACCTAACTTCAGAAATCACAACTTGACAATCTTCAATCGTTATTCGAAGAGCGTTTTGACCTGGAGAATATCGATTGCCGATTGTTGAAGTCTGATTTGTGAGGGTTGTATCGGTCAGCCCGATGCCCTTGTCGAGTTCTGCAATCACTTGGAGCCTACTTTGCGCCGAGCGCCTGTGCCGTCTTGTCAAGATCCTCCGGAGAAACCCAGATCACCGCTCCGAACTTTCCGCCGACTCCAAGAGCTTCCGTGGCTACGAGGTTCACTCCGGCCTTGGCAATCGCATCCAGGCTTGTGACGAGCGCTCCGGTTGTGTCTGTGCCGCTTAGAAAGAACACCGTGCCTTCCTCAACGAGAGCTCCGGAAGCTTTCCACGCGTCTCTCAGCTTGTCCGGACTTTTGGCGATGACCAGGATCTCACCTTGACCGGCCTGCGCAACACCCTTGAGGGCGATGAGGTCGAGCTTCTTCCCCTTCAGGTCTTTTGTGAGAGCGAGCAAGGCGCCGGGCTTGTCGTCGATGTTGGCCTTGAAGTAGGCGAGTCGTTTTGCTTTTGCCATAACGCGGTCCTTTCAATGAGAGGTCAGAGGAGTCTCAAGTTTAGAGTTTTCCGCCCAAGGTGGATCCCCGCCGGCCAAAATGTACAGCGAGGCGGGTTCCGCTCTTTGGAATCCCGCTCATGTGCGGAATCC
>DOWV01000056.1:2200-4450 GCA_003519375.1 Bacteroidota bacterium | reverse complement strand
TCCTCGGCGTCGATCACATGCTGAGAGCCGACACCAGGATCTCGCTCGAAGGGTACATAAAAACATACTCGGACTATCCGGCGAGCCTGGTGAGGCCGTACCTGGTCCTGGCCAACACAGGGGCGGGATTCGGCGGTTCGGAAGATGGCTTCTCGTCATTCGGCCTGGACCCCCTCGTCAGCGGGGGCTCGGGAACGGCACAGGGAATTGAGCTCCTGGTTCAGAAGAAACTCTCGGAAATCCCGTGCTACGGGACTGTCAGCATCAGCTACAATCGGGCGGAATTCAAGGCACTCGACGGCGCGGAACGACCCGGTTCCTTCGATCAGCGCTGGATCATCAATGTCGGCGGAGGTTATGTCTTCAACGAGAAATGGGAGATTAGCACAAAGTTCCGTTACGCGACGGGCCGCCCGTATACGCCGTTTGATCAGGTCGGTTATCAGAATCCGGCATTCTACAACGCAGCCCGCATCGGGGCCAACCATAGCCTCGATGTGCGAGTTGACTGGCGGTGGTCATTCAGTTCCTGGACGCTTGTCACGGACGCTGACATTCAGAACATCTACAACCGAAAACCGGCGACCGTGCCGCGGTACAACGCCCGGCTTGGCCAGGCCGAGACAAATGTCGCCTCCATCGGCATACTTCCATCAATCGGTGTGAGTGCCGAGTTCTAGCGTTTCGTTCCCTGAGGTTCACACACATCATGCGTTCTATCAATCCCCTCCGTGCGGAAGCGTGTGTGAGAGGGAGAGGGTCGTTAGACTCCATCAGAGTCTAACGGACTCTGACGAGGATGAACTTGTCCGCCGTCTTTGTGACGGAAGGGGTGTGTGCCTTGTTCCTGAAAGGGTGCGCGTTCTTTTTCAGGTATCACCGGATTCCGTTGCTGAATTGTTCAAGTTATCTCTGAGACTCGACGCTAGATTAGTCCTGACAATCTCCGTCGCCGGCCATCTTCCGGAGATCGTTCAAAGCATTCTTCTCCTCCCTGTAGTTTGCTTCTTACGAACCTTTCGGTACATTTACCTCTGCACATTACGACCTCATTGGAAAGGAAATCAACATGGCGCGCCGGTTCTCTAAGCCGATGCTGGTTCTGGGACTAGTCCTTCTCATCGCTTTTCCGGTCTTCTCACAGGACGGTTCGAAGGGTTGGACACCCGAATCGATGATCAAGATCAAGAGGGTTGGGGGCACTGCTATCTCTGCCGACGGCAGCCGGATCGCCTATACCCTCTCGACACCGATGATGGAGGGAGAGAAATCCGAATTCCTGACACACATTTGGATTGTTTCATCCGACGGATCCGAGAACAGGCAGTTCACGTACGGTGAGCAATCGTGTACGAGTCCGTCGTTTTCGCCGGATGGCAGCTTTCTCTCATTCCTTTCATCCCGCGGCCAGGGAGCCAAGAACCAGGTTTGGGTGATGAGCATGCGGGGCGGTGAGGCGGAGCAGGTCACTAGCGCCAAGGCAGGCGTCAGCAGCTACGCCTGGTCCCTCGATTCAAAACGCCTTGCATACATCGCGAGCGATCCGGAGACCGAGCAGGAAGAGAAGGCCAGGAAAGAGAAGCGCGACATGGTGGTCGAGGATACGAATTTCAAGTACGGATGCCTTTATGCGATCCCGTTCGCAAAGGATGAGAAGGGTGAGCGCAAGACACTCCGGCTGACAGGCGGCTTGTTCCACGTTACATCATTCAGCTGGTCTCCGGATGGAAAGATGATCGTCTTTGCCCACCAGGCAACGCCGCAAGTGGATGATTGGCAGACGTCAGATATCTCGATCGTGCCTTCCGACAGCGGCGCCGTGAAGCCGCTTGTGAGATGGAGCGGGTCAGACGCCTCGCCGCGCTACTCCCCGGACGGTAAGTGGATCCTCTTTGCATCCGACAAAGGGGATTTGAAGTGGGCGCAGATCTCCGATCTCTATGTGATCGCCGCGGAGGGGGGCGAACCGCGCAAACTTGCCGAGACGCCGGACAGGAATGTCGGCTCAGGCATCTGGGCTGCGGATGGCAAGACGATCTACGCGAGCGAAACCGATAAGACGGTAAGCAGAGTGTATGCATTGCCGGTAGACGGCGGACGAGTGCATGTGGTGACAGCGGGATCCGGGAACTACTCAGGAACGGCGATCAGCAAAGACGGCAACACGATGTCGTTCATCCATCAGACTCCTGAAGTCGCACCCGATATTTACGTCACCCAGGTTCGCACATTCGAACCGAGAAAGCTCAC
>DOWV01000056.1:0-2053 GCA_003519375.1 Bacteroidota bacterium | reverse complement strand
AAGGGCTTCTGACGTATCCCGCAAACTATGTGAAGGGGGTTCGCTATCCGTTGATTCTCAATATTCATGGAGGACCAGCCGGAGTCTTCACGCAGAGCTACACGGGAGCGGGCAGCATCTATCCGCTTCAGGCATTCGCGCAGCAGGGATACGCGATCCTTCGTCCGAACCCGCGCGGAAGCAGCGGCTATGGAGCGGAGTTCCGGCGGGCGAACATCAACGACTGGGGATTCGGGGATTATGAGGATGACCAAAAGGGAGTCGATAAAGTGATCGAAATGGGAATCGCGCATCCCGACAGCCTTGTCATCTGTGGATGGAGTTATGGCGGATACATGACATCTTTCACGGTCACGAAGTCAAAGCGGTTCAAAGCCGCGAGCGTCGGTGCCGGTGTTACGAATCTCATAAGCTTCACGGGAACATCGGACATTCTGAGTTTCCTCCCGTCGTATTTTGGAGGTGAGTTCTGGAACAGAACCGAGACCTTCATGAAGCATTCGGCAATGTTCAACATCAAGTCCGTCACTACGCCGACGCAGGTCATACACGGCCTAAGCGACGTCCGTGTGCCGCCTTCGCAGGGATATGAGTTTTACCATGCGTTGAGGCGGCTAGGCTGTCCCGCAGAGATGGTGGTGTACCCCCGGACACCGCACGGGCCTCAGGAGCCAAAGTTCATTCAGGATATCGGCGAACGTCTGATCGCCTGGTTCAACAAGCATCTGAAGCGCGGAAATGCTGCACGCTAGTGTTACTTCGGAGACGCCGAGATCGCACCAGCCCCGCCCGAACGACCGGTTGCGAGCTCGTGATGTTCGGTCGGGCGGGCGCCATTCGGTCTGGCGGGGAGCATCGCGGAGAATATTGTCAATGGCTCTGCGTACCTCCGCGAACTCTGAGTCTCCGCGTTGAGAATCAATTACAGATAGGGCACAACTGTGATTTCTAGATCCGGTACTAGTACACGCGTGAACCCAGGCGCATAGGATATGAGCAGGATTCTTCAAATTACTTCTTCTGTTATGATTCCGTTCTCGGAGCTCCATTTCCGCACGTCGCGAAGCAGCGGTCCGGGAGGGCAGAATGTCAACAAACTCGAAACCAAAGTCGAGCTGCTCTTTCACGTCGATCGATCGGCAGCCATAAGCGATGATCAGAAGAACTCTGTCCGACATTCTCTCGGAGGAAGGATCGACGCCGACGGGATTCTGCACGTAAGCTCTCAGCGCTCCCGGAGTCAGTGGGAGAACAAGGAGCTTGCGATCGAGAAGTTCGCGGCGCTTCTCCGTTCGGCATTGAAGCCCAGAAAGAAGCGCGTCGCGACCGGCGCAACGCGCGCGTCGAAGGAACGTCGACTTCAGTCAAAAAAGAAACATGGTCAGAAGAAGAGGATACGGAGATCGAGGATGAGCGATGAATGAGGCAGCCGGAGCAGAGTACCTTGCCTGGTGCCGAAGTCGGTTGCTGAGCCACTACTGGCCGCGGGTCCAGCGCTGTGTGAATGAGCTCTCGAACGAGCAGATCTGGTGGCGCGAGCACGACTCGAACAACAGCGTGGGCAATCTCGTGCTGCATCTGGCTGGAAATCTGAACCAGTTTATTCTCTCTGCCTTCGGGGGAGCTCCGGACACACGCGATAAGGAGATGGAATTCTCCGAGCGAACACCCGTTTCCAGGGAATTCCTCCTGAAGAAACTCGAAACGACTCTCCGTGATTCCGACAAAATCCTCTCACTTTTCAACCCAGATCGATTTTCAGATAAGACAGTTCTTCAGGGGCGCGAACGAACCTATCTTGAAGTGCTCGCAATCGTCCTCGAGCACTTCGCCCTCCATACCGGCCAGATCATCTACATCGCTAAGTTAAAGACAGGCAAAGACCTCAAGTTCTAGTGGATCGCAGGCGCCCGGTGTAAAAGTCTCGCCACTCCCGCGACCATAATACTTTCATAAAGAGCGGGATGCCGTAAAGCGGCAAAAGTCACGAAGGCACGAAGGGGTATAAGAATTTGTTGTGCTAGCTCCAATGTTCTTTGTGTCTTGGTGACTT
>DOWV01000180.1 GCA_003519375.1 Bacteroidota bacterium | reverse complement strand
GAGGATCTGCTGAAACTTGACGAAAGCCTCAAGGATTTATCCGATTTGCCCGCTGGATGGAAAGCGACGAGGGAAAAGAAGAGTGGGGCGTGGAAGCGCGAGAAACTCAAGTGAGCGATCGTCCAATCGATTTTAGTCCGGCGTCGGGAGTTTGCTCCCGACGCTTCCGGGCCAGCTTACAACACGGAGCATATTCTGAATCGACTACTATGTGACTGTCAGGACCTCCGGCGAAAAACATGGCGGAAAA
Organism: Bacteroidota bacterium; assembly: GCA_003519375.1. Classification (GTDB taxonomy): domain Bacteria; phylum Bacteroidota; class Ignavibacteria; order UBA10030; family UBA10030; genus UBA9647. The sequence goes on along the minus strand of DOWV01000180.1, from coordinate 6,420 downwards.
GCAAGTCCTGACAGCGGGTGAAACAGGGGGAGGCTTTATGAATCGTATAGCATATCTACTGGCACCGTTTGTTTACTTCTCCATCACAAAGGTATCGATATGGCACCCTCTTCCCGATTACCCACATTGAACCGAATGCTCGTCCCGACCACCGTTTGTGTTGTCCTCGGGCTTGTCGGTTGTATTTCTACCCAGTCGCTCATTGACGGCCTCGCCAAGTCTCCGCATTCAGCGGTCCAGGACTCCGAAGGCTATGCTTCCATGAATTCTTTCCAGCAGGATTTTCTCTACCTCACCGAGACGGTCAGGCAAAGCCACCCGGAGCCGTACGCGGCCTGGAGCAAGGAAGCGTTCGACTCGGAACAACGGCGAATCGTGCAATCACTCGCCGCGGAGACGAGCAGCGTAGCATTTGAGAAGTCGCTCAAGTCATTCCTCTCCCGCTTAAAGGACAGTCACACGAGTGCGCAGACACCATGGAGAGGAGGCCCGCTCGAATACCCCGTATCGTTCATGTGGATCGGCGACACACTTATCCTGGCATCTGTCGGTCGCTCGGAGGATACGACGCTCATCGGTTCCCATGTCCAGGCTTTCAACGGCTACCCCGTTGGTGAAGTCTTCGCACGATTCACGCGGTTTATTGCGTACGAAAATGTCTACCAGGCCAGGAGAACTCTGCAATACTATTTCGTTTTTCCAAGCTATCACCGGGATGCGGGAACGATCGACTCCGACACACTCGAGTTGACGCTCCGTGCTCCCGACGGGGCAATCCGCACACACCGTGTGACGGCACTGCAGCAGCCAAAGCGCATCGCCCCGTATGATACTCATCCTATCACCGGACGAGTCAACCGGCCATTCCGGTACACCATCCTCAAGGATGAAGCAGCATGTTACTTCCAATGGAACACGATGATGGATCTTCGTGCGGTCCGGCGACTTTCCTTTCCCACGAATCTCCTTGCCTATCCTGTTGCATGGTACATGGGGATCGGGTATTTCGAGAATTTCCTCGAGGAGATGTTCGAAGAGATGGAGGACGAAGGCGTGACGACACTCATTGTTGATTTGAGAGGAAACGGAGGAGGAAGTTCGGTTTACGGAGAGCAGTTGCTGTATCATCTTGGCATCTCATCCGACATACGCACCTACTCGATGGCCGTCCGGTTTTCTCCTTTGTACAGGGAGTTCTTTCCCCAGGCGTATGCAAGCTATGCTGCCGGTTACGCCAGGATATTCGATGGAAGGCGACTGCCTGACAGCCTCATTGTGACCTCGGATTTCGTGCGCGATGATTCCTCGCAGGAACAGTACCTCCGCAATGTCAAAGATGAGAAGTCGGACTATTATATTGAGCCCGATCGAATTGTTTTCAAGGGAAACATCTATTTTCTTGTGGGCGATGGGACATATAGTTCTGCAATCATCCTCGCGTCGCTTGTCAAGGACAACAAACTTTTTACCACGGTCGGACAGCCTACGCGCGGTCGACCGTCACACTATGGCGAAACACTTGTCCTGAGGCTCCCGAACTCAGGGATTGTATGCAGGATTTCCTGCAAGAAGTTCTTCCGCCCCGACACCAGCAAGGACTCAGAGGATGCTTTGTATCCCGATGTCACAGTCTGGCCGACATTTGAAGATTACAGATACGGCCGCGATCCGGTGTTTGAATGGGTATTGCGGGATGCAAAAATGAAAACCACGTCGAAGAAGTGAGGGACGTTCAACTGTAAATGCCGCGACGGAGCCGGGGCCCCGGACAAAAGCTTCGGAATAATTACCAGACCGGCGTCAGGAGTTTGCTCCTGACGCTTTCGGGCTCGCGTACGAAATGGGGAATACTCGTAATCGACCGCCACGTGACTGTCAGGACATCCGCCAAAAATCATGGCGGAAAAGCAAGTCCTGACAGCGGGTCAAACGCCATGCAACATGCAGCCTAATCATATGTCAACTACAACACTTATGACATCCATAGCTAAATGGGTCTCCATCGTCGCTCATCCATTTGTCATGGTGGCAATCATGATAGCTGTGGCTGGTTCACATTTCGCTTCCGACACCGAGCTGCTGTATCCATTACTATTGGTGCTCGCGATCGTACTCGTGCCAACATCAATCCTGATGTTCGTGCAGGTGCGCCGGAAACGGTGGTCGAATACCGATGCATCGAACATATCCGAACGTCCCTTACTCCTCATGGTGATTCTCTTTGCACTTATGGTTCTTCTGGGCTTCTTAGTACTAAAAGATCCGCATTCGTTTCTCATAAAAGGTGTGTTTATCAGCGGCCTGATGGTTTTCATTGCCCTGGTCGGTACGCGTTGGGCAAAAATCTCCATTCATATGGCTTTTGCAGGCCTCGCCTGCACTTTACTTTGCATATTAGGCTCAATTGTCGGATACTTCCTCCTGGCTGTAATTCCTGTACTTGCCTGGTCGCGTATTACACTCAAGCGTCATCGTCCGCACGAACTCATACTCGGACTGGCACTTGGTGTGATTGCAGGGATCGCTCTGGGGTACGGGTAGTCGAGTCAATCCGCTCCGGTAGGAGCGGAACTGTTTATAGAAAACTCTGCAAGGCAAAGAGGCATTCCTCTTTTACCACGACTTGGGATGGACGTCTGACAAAAGAATTCGCATCATTGTTCTTGCTCAACGCCGCGGCCGAATCACCGGGAGACAATCATGCAGATTACGAGTGAAGAACTGAACGATCTTCAACTGGCCAAGAATATTCTTGAGAATCCGGGCCTTGCGGCGAAAATCACAAATGTTATTGGCACCCCCATTGAAAAAGGGTTCGCGCTTTTGCCGGACAAGTGGGCTGAGGTTGTCAGCGATGCGACAAGAAAAGCGCTCGAAACTGCCCTGGACATTGCACTCCTCACACTGGACAAAAACGGCCGGGGCCGGCCCCAGAATGTCTTGCACAAACTTGCGGTGGTTGCTTCGGGCGGCACCGGTGGAGCCTTCGGCCTTCCGGGTTTGATTGTAGAACTGCCGGTCTCGACCGGAATCATGCTTCGCTCGATTGCGGACATCGCACGCGGCGAAGGAGAGCAGTTGAAATCGCCGGAAGCGAAGCTGGCTTGTATCGAGGTTTTCGCGCTGGGAGGAAGATCATCGGGCGACAATGCATCAGAGTCCGGCTACTATGCGGTGCGAACGGCTCTTGCCACAGCGGTGTCGGAAGCGGCAGAGTTTCTTGCGGAGAGGGGACTTGTAAGAGAAGGTGCGCCCGCCATCGCCCGTTTGATTTCTCAGCTGGCAGAACGCTTTGGCGTCACTGTCTCCGAGAAAGCCGCTGCCCAGGCCGTTCCCGCCATCGGTGCCGCGGGAGGAGCTTTGATCAACCTGCTCTTCATTGACCATTTCCAGGACATGGCGAGAGGTCACTTCATCGTGCGCAGGCTTGAAAGAAAATACGATCGTGCAGCCGTAAGGGCGGCATATATCACGCTCCCGGACAAGTGAATTCAATAATAGAAAATGGAACGATATATGAAACAGCTCACGAATGCGGCAATCCTCTGTATTCTTTTCTTCTCGTCCGTCCAGGCACAACCCTCGGAGCAGAAGGCAATCGAATTCGCGAAACGCCTGTCAGTATCGCTTCTCGACTCAACATTGCCTCAAGCCCGGTTTTCGGAGTGGCTCGCCGGGCTGGTCGGCGATAGCGCGATTGTTCAATGGGAACTCAACGATTGCGGCGAACAGACCGGCGATTCAGCGATTGACAACCATCGCGATATTCCCATTTGTGTTGGAGTTGATGTAACGCTTCCTGATCATCGAAAGCTCGGCATCATGATTAACGTCGGAACGCACGACAAGGGCCTCGTCGGCGAACCGGCCGTCTTTGACATGTATCTCGAATCTGAAGGAAAATTCCGTACGATGAGGCGTTTGGGCGATCTGGAAAGGACTTTACGAAAATCGTTACGGTGACATGGCGGCGGTCTCACTCATCGTCGCACCATGCTTCGGTCGGGACGCGGACCATTGTCAGCCGGCATGCCTGAGAGGAGGAATGTGCCTGTGAATAACGGGCGAAAACACTTTGCGTCAATAGAAGAACCGCTGCCGAAAGGGCTCATCAGACAGATCGTCAGATTCAGGGTGGCAGAAAACAGGAAAAAGGGAAAGAGATAAAACTCTCCGGTCAGTTGGAGGCCAAGAACCAGATGGATACCATGATAGCATATTGCGGGCTGGACTGCAGCGGCTGCGGGATTCATCTCGCAACCCTGGAACCCGACCCGCTGAAGAAGCAATCCATGAGACGCGACATTGCCCGCATCTGCTCTACAGACTACGGCATGCACCTGCATCCGCAGGATGTCGCCGACTGCGATGGATGCCGTTCGCAACCGGAGAGAATGTTCGCGGGTTGCGCGAAATGCGAAATCAGAAAGTGCGCGATCGATAGGAAGCTCACGAGCTGCGCTTTTTGCGCTGACTATGCCTGCGGGAAACTTCTGAAACACTTCGAGACCGATCCGCCTGCCCGGACACGCCTCGATGCGTTGAGATCCCCGGGCTGAAGTCCGCTGCTTTCGTCGTCGTTGTTCCTCGTTCGGCACACTTCAGGGTGAACGATGAAGCGATTGATGTTGATGATTCTTGCTCTGTCGATGGCTCGCTCAACTCTGCTCGGTCAGGAGGGCGATTCTACCATCAGCACCATGCTCTCCAAAGGTCTTACCTTCCGGGCAGGGATCGGATCCTATGCCTTGCGCGACGAGTTCATCTCCCGGGAAACATATTCCGGCCCTCTTCCGGTGTACATGCTGACGTGGACCGATGGCGCTCCGGCCCGGATCAGCCAGATGAGTTTTGAACTCCGGGCCGGGTCCGCAATCAGGAACCATAATATCTCCGCATCGATAACCGAATTCGCCTTTAGTTTCGACTATCTCTATCCCGTCGGCAAATTCACCTTCCTGTCACACGACGTCTCTGCGTACCTCGGTCCTTCACCCGATTTCTTTGTTCACTTTCGGAGTCAGAACATCGCCAAGGGCGGCAGCGCCATAACAAGAGCATACTCAGTAGCAATGCTCTTTTCGGCAGGCGCCATTCTTACATTCTTGTCTCCTCTGAACGAAAGCCTCCTGGCTGACGCTTCCTTTGAATCAAACGTTCTCTCATTCGGGGGCCGGATTGTAAATCCCGACGACAGCGACGAGTCGTTTGTCAAGCCGCTCACCCCTTTTTCCGGATTGCGTTTCAAGTCTGATGCAGGTCTTCGGTATGAAGTATCATCCAGGCTGCACGTGAGACTTTCGTATCGGTTCGAGCTGTCACGCATTGATGCCTGGGACTACTTCATCTCAGGGAGCGACATGGGCGTTCTCTCTCTGCACTATCGTTTCTGATCGGGACAATGCCATGAGACGGATCGTTGTGTGCATATGTCTCCTCCTGACCGGACTTCTCGGATCCTGCGGAGACGCCATTGTCGGTGGACCCGCCTCTGATTCGGGGGTGGAAGATTTTGAGGCAGCATGGAAGACCGTGAGGGATGTCTATCCGTACCTGCAGTTCAAAGGAATCAACTGGGACAGTCTCCACACCGCGTATCTCCCCCGGGCACAAAATGCCCGCGGTGATGAAATCTACTTCGTGCTTTTCGATTTGTTGGAGGAGCTGAAAGATGGGCATGTCGGATTGTGGACGGCCGGTGGATTTCCTGTGGTGACGTATCGCCCCCCGCGTTCCATTCGCGACAAGGATGCCTACGATCCACTGGTCGTTCGCAAGTACTTCCGGACGGAACTCCGCCTGGCGGGAGACCAGAGGATGGAATATGAGATTTTAGACGGCAATATAGGCTATGTCTATGTTGGCTCCTTCACCGGCGGAGCATGGATCAACGACTTCGCGACGATTCTTGAGTACTTCAGGAACACCAAGGGGCTTATCATTGACGTCAGGGACAATACCGGCGGCACCGACCTGACCAGCCGCGTTATTGTCGGACGGTTCCTTGAATCTCCTCTTGCATATCCACCCGCCTACGTCAATGGAGTTTTGATCTCCGGCTCCAACGCCTTCATGCCGCCTCTGGGTCCGTTTCGGTACCAGAACCAGGTTGTGGTTATTATCAACGGTCGATCCTTCAGCATGGCAGAGGGATTTGCCGAACAGATGAAGCAGATCCCGGCGGTCACGGTGATTGGCGACACGACTGCAGGCGCAGGCGGGGAACCCCGCGTCTTCAGGCTGCCAGGCGGCCGACAAATACGCGTTCCGACCAAAGACATTCGCCGCTATGACGGGCAACGTCAGGAATGGAACGGCATCCCGCCGACCGTGCTCGTTCAACAGTCTGCCGAAGATGCGAAGGGTGGAAGGGACAAACAACTCGAATATGCCATCCAGCTGTTACGCTGATGAAGGAAG
>DOWV01000246.1 GCA_003519375.1 Bacteroidota bacterium | reverse complement strand
ACCTTCTATGTCGACAGCGTCATCTTCCCGTTCTTCAATTATTACCTCAAGGGAAAAGGCGAGCCGAAATTTGCCGAGGCGACCGTCTTCGAGACGGGTAACAATGTCTGGCGGTTTCTCGAAAGCTGGCCGCCGAAGAATGTCGTGCCTTCCGATCTCTATCTGAGAGAAAAAGGCAGACTTTCGTTTGAGGCACCCAATCAGACGGCAAAAGGCTCAGAATATGACGAGTATGTGAGTGATCCGGCAAAACCTGTTCCTTACACGGCCGAAATCAGGCATTGGTACAATTCAGCATTTCCGGTCGAGGACCAGCGTTTTGCCTGGACACGACCCGATGTGATGACGTACACATCGGATGTTTTGGCAAGTGATGTGACTGTTGCCGGACCTATCACGGCAACGCTGTACGTATCGACGTCGGGCACCGACTCGGACTGGATTGTCAAGGTCATCGACGTCATGCCCGACAGCGTTGTATTTGCCGGGCGTGGATTTGGCTCCAGCATGAAAATGAAAGGATATCAGATGATGGTGCGGGGGGACGTGATGAGGGGTAAATTCAGGAACAGCATGTCAAATCCGGAGCCGTTTGTTCCGAACCAGGTAACGAAGGTTGAGTTCGTTCTCAACGATATCTTCCATACGTTCAAGCGGGGACACCGCCTGATGGTACAGGTTCAAAGCTCATGGTTCCCGATGATCGACCGGAATCCTCAATCGTTCGTGGATATTTACAGCGCGACAGAATCTGATTTCCAGAAGGCGACGCAGAGGATCTACCACACGCCCGAGCGGAGCTCTCTCATCAGGATTCCGATTCTGAAGTAGGGCCATGGAAGACCTGTCAGGTTTCTTTTTGAGTCACCTGTGAAACCTGACAGGTCTAACTTGTTCCATTTTCGTTGAGACTCTACACATTTTTCCCTACCTTTTCTCCAACATTTTCACACTGTTCACGGTTCGCTCTTCATTTACCCGCCGAAGCACGTAGTGCGCAGGCGGGCTATTCATCGGCTTTCTCGCATGGCTGACACCAGAACTATTTTCGTAACAGGATCCACGGGATTCATAGGCACCAAGCTCGTCAATGCGCTTGTAGAATGCGGCCACAAGGTGCATGCCCTTGCACGCGGAACCAGCAATAAAGACGGGCTCCAGCACGAGCGCATCAAGCTCGTGACGGGCGATATTCTCGACCGGGCTTCGCTGCAGAAGGGAATGGAAGGCTGCTCCCAGGTGTACCATCTTGCGGCGTATGCAAAGAACTGGGCGCGTGATCCCGCCATATTCCACAAGCAGAATGTCGAGGGAATGCGGAATGTTTTCGATGCCGCGCGGGCGGTTGGGGTTACCCGGGTCATTTTCACATCTACCATCGTGACATTCGGACCCACAACACCGGGGGTTGTCGGCAACGAGGTGATAACACGCATAACACCGAAATACTACACCGAATATGAAGAAACAAAGGCGATTGCAGAACAGGAAGCTCTGAAGATGGCTGCAGGGGGTTTTCCCGTTGTCATCGTCAATCCCACGCGCGTTTACGGTCCGGGCAAGTTGACGGAGGGAAATTCCGTCTCTTTAATGATTGACCTGTACGACCGGGGCAGGGTCCCCGTGTTACTGAACGGGGGGACCAATATCGGCAACTATGTGCTGGTCGACGACCTCGTCAAGGGTCACATGCTCGCGATGGACAAGGGCCGGGTCGGCGAGCGGTACATACTCGGCGGAGAGAATTCATCTCTCAAGCATATCTTCGAGCTCGTCGATGAGGTCAGCGGCAAGAGACACTTTCAAATGAATCTGCCGCCGCGTCTTGCCTACCTGTACTCGAGTTTCGAAAAGAAGAAAGCGGAAAGACTTGGCTTTTATCCTCAGATTACGCCCGGATGGGTCGAGACATTTCTTCAGGACTGGGTTTATTCCTGCGAAAAGGCTCAGCGCGAGCTAGGCTATATTGTCACTCCTTTGAAAGATGGTGTTCGGATGACGTATGAATGGCTCCTCGAACAACGGCGGGCGCGGAGGAAATGATGGCCGGGATTGACTTGTTCAGACGTTTGATAGACTCCCTTTCGCTTTCGGGACTCTTCCGCGAAGTGAACAAGAAGCCGACCGTTATCCTCCTTGCCACACCGGTGATCCTTACGACGTGGAAGTACTACGGCACAAAGGCGTTCTATCTCAGCGATCTGGCCTCCGCTTTTGTGCTTTTCAACAATCCGGAGCAGACTGCTGAACTCTACACGTTCTTCTCCGCCTTTATTTTGTTTGGAATCGTGCCGTGGGCAATCGTGAGGTTTGTCTTCAAAGAGAGAATGTCAGCGTACGGATTGCAGTTGGGTGACTGGCGTTTTGGTTTGAAGGCGGTTCTGATCCTGGCTCCGATTTTCATTCTCGCCTCATACACGTCGATCAGCGACCCCGCTTTTCTGGCTGAGTATCCGCTCTACAAGGGAGCAGGCGCTTCACCATCGACATTCCTCGGCCACGCCGTGGCGTATCTGTTTTTTTACATCGGCTGGGAAACGTACTTTCGGGGATTTATGCAGTTCGGCCTCCGCGACGCGTTTGGTGACTGGAATTCTATTCTCGTCCAAACTGCAATTTCGTGCATCATCCACATCGGCAAACCGGCCGGTGAGATTTACAGCTCCATCATTGGTGCCCTGGTATGGGGAATCCTTGTGTTTCGCACCAGATCGATATTTGCCGGCCTGGTGATTCACTGGCTCCTCGGCGTTTCGCTTGATTTCTTCATTTGCTATGCGCGATAGGCGAGGACCGGATGTGACCCCGATACAGAAGGGTCCAACCTTCGATATTCGTTATTCGGTGTTCATTATTCAATATTCTTGACGCAAACCGGCAAGTGGAAGATCGAATATCGATTAGCGAATATCGATTTCAAAAGTTGTGTTTGAAGCTGGTTCTCCATATCTCATACATATTGGCATGACCGACAAGACTCTCACCATCTCCGGATTCACACTCCGTGCAACCGACGCGTTGATCCTCTTCACGCTGGCTTTTTTCAGCGCCCTGGCCCTCCTGTTTCACGGAAGCGTCGAGGGGTGGTGGATGCTGGTTCTCAAGAATCTCGGCGCGGCCATCGGTTATCTCGTGGTGGTATGGCTTTCTGACCGTGCAACGGGGAAATTCCTTCGGTTCTTTCTTCGCGTCGCTGCGGTCACTCTCACATATGCGTATCTCTTTGGAGCAGTCGATAAGCTCCAGCTCATCCTTCATGGAGAGTGGCTGGATGCGTATGTCCTCGATGCCGAGCAATATATCTTCGGGGTGCAGCCGACGCTCTGGATTCAGCAGTTCACGAGTCGTCCATTGACGGAATGGATGATGTTTGCTTACGTGATTTATGTTCCGCTTTACCCGGTTCTGTGCGGGATTATCTACTACAAACATGGCGATGTTGCGATGGAAGATTACTTCTTCACACTCGGGTTTACGAACATACTCTGCGACATTGGATTTATCCTTTTTCCCGTGGCGGGCCCGATTGCCGCCATCGGCCACCTGTACACCATACCGCTGGATGGATACATCTTCACGTATTTCGGTGAATTGATGCGTTCTCAGCTCCATTACATCGGCGGCACCATCCCGAGCCCGCACGCTGCCGCGGCGACGATCATGTGGATCATGGCCTATCGTTACGACCGGCGATGGTTCTATATACTCATTCCAGTGATTCTTTCCCTTTATGTTTCAACATTCTACGGCCGTTATCACTATGTTACCGATGCTGTTGTCGGCGTTGCAGTAGCATTCCTGGCGCTCGCCCTCGTCCCCTTCATCATCAAGTGGTGGGACAGACTCTCTCTTCGTCAGCCATCTCCTGCAAAAGCCAGGTGATACGCGGCACGCGAAGGCTGGTTCAGCTCACCGGGCTCCATGGTTGTGGCGATGATGCTTGATTTTCCTACGCAAATGATGTACCATTTTTTACCCTTATCATCACACAATTGTACCTGACGTGTTCACGTACTTCCTTCAAAAAATCGTCCAGATTATC
>DOWV01000084.1:1267-9857 GCA_003519375.1 Bacteroidota bacterium | reverse complement strand
TTCATTAATCGGAATTCTCCGGTTTCCACTGGAATGTCGCCACGAATCCCAGCGGGCCTATGAACGTATTGTACAAAATGTAAAGGATCTCATGAGCCAGAAATGATGAAGCATAGTCCGTGCACTGAAAGATGGCGGCGGATCGCGCGAAGAGGAGTGTGTCGGCCAAGCACTTTAGGCCAAAAGGGATAATGGCCTGCCATAGGCGCCCGGAAACAAGTCCTTCTATGAGGAAGAGCAGGAGCGCAAGGTTCGTGGTATGGAACGCAAAGAAAAACGCCTTCATGCCGAAAGGAAAGAACTTGCCGGCGGAGAAATGACGAGTTCGTTGGCGAACAAATTCACGAAAAGTGCCGGGTGGAGAGGTCGGGACGAAGCTTTCTGGTGCAGTCGCATAGCGAATCTGCCATTGCGTAGTTCGCCTCACAAGCTGAAGGAAAAGGTCGTCATCACCGCTTATGGAGTGTTCTATCTTCTTGAATCCACCTACCTCGTCGAACACGATTCTTCGGTAGGCGAGTGATCGCCCGGTGCAGAGCCAGGCTCGTTGCAGCCCGATGGCGCCAGCCGCCCACGTTGCCCCTTTGAATTCCTCATACCGAATGAACGATTGGAGAAGACTCTGAAACACTGAGCCGTGCCGAACCAGTCCCCCAGCGATGTAAGGAGAGTATCCGGCAACGAGACCAACTCCCTCATCAAATGCTGAGACAAGGGAGGAAATCCAGAGAGGAGGAGGAGCACAGTCGGCATCGGTGAAACAAAGGATTTCCCCATTACTCGCCGCTATGCCAGCCGACAGGGCGTGCTTCTTCGCCGGCATGGTCTTGCTGGGAAGAGCGATATCAATCCGCTTAATCCGTGGATCATTGATTTGGAACTTGCTGATAATCTCACCTGTGCGATCCATGGACCGGTCGTTCACTATGATGATCTCAAATGACGGGTAGTTCTGCACCTGGAGATGCCGGATGAGTCTCTCCAGCGTCTGCTCCTCATTCCGGGCTGCGACGACAACAGAGACGAACGGCTGGTTTGTTCGGAGAGTGTACCGGAGGCGTCCCATCCCCACGGCAAGGCCCAGAACGACAGCACAATAGAATACGGCGGCACCAAGTATGGTTATTTCGATTCCGCTGAGAAGGGTCATCGGACAAGATGATCGTGAATAAACGTCTCTTTATCAATAGAGTGAGCCGTTGCACCTTCCCGATTAATCGCCTATATTCACAAGCAATTATGATGTATCTGCACTGAGAGGCTCAGCAAAACGTCGTCACGGACACCTACCAGTATGGATTCATTGGAGACTGCCATGCAGCCCTTGATCATCGGCATTGCCGGCGGAACCGGTTCTGGAAAGACAACTGTCACCGCAGCCATCCTTAAGCTTCTTGAGCAAGAACGCATCGTCGTGATTCAGCACGATTCGTATTATCGCGATCTCTCTTCTTATAAAGGTCTCAAACCAGACAAGATCAACTTCGATCATCCCGATTCTCTCGAGACCGATCTCCTCGTCCGGCATCTGCAGGAGATGCGGGAAGGGAAGGGATTCGAACAACCGATCTACAATTTCACAACTCATCTCCGGCTGAAAGAGACGCAATTCGTCGAGCCAAGTAAGATCATCATCGTGGAAGGAATTCTGATTTTCGTCGATAGACAGTTGCGTGAACTTATGGATATCAAGATTTTCCTGGATACTGACGCGGACGAGCGGCTGATACGGCGAATTCGGCGGGACATTCTCGAGCGCGGCCGCTCGGTTGATTCGGTTATGATGCAGTACATGACTACGGTAAAGCCGATGCATCTGGAATTCGTCGAACCGAGTAAACACTGGGCCGATATCATCATTCCGCGCGGCGCAGAGAACACGGTCGCGATCGACATGGTCGTCACGAAAATCAAGTCGCTGCTAAGCCAGAAATTGGAGCACTGAGTTGGAGGAGGAGGTTTGACGGTTTCCACTAAGTTATGTGACGCAGCGGCAAAGCCGATTTTCTTGACTCTCCACTGAAAAAGCTGTATCTTGACTTCGAAATCTGCCAATGTTTTCGGCCTTTTTTGTGCGATTCGCATCAAAGGCAAAATGAAATGATTATGTGATGAGGTCGGATCTGAAGCGCCGTCTGAATAGAAGGATCGTTCTTTCACATACACAGGACAGTGTCGGTTCGTCGTACAAGAAGACGATTCTTCCCAACGGGCTTCGAATCGTGTCGGAAGAACTGACTCATGTGCGCTCGGTCTCTGTAGGAGTGTGGATTGACGTTGGTTCGAGGGATGAATCGGCTTCCCTGAATGGGATTTCACACTTTATTGAGCACATGGTGTTCAAGGGTACGACGAGCAGGTCGGTGAAGGAGATTGCCCGCAGCCTCGAATCCGTGGGTGGGTACATGAATGCCTTTACGGGCAAAGAGCACACCTGCTACTATGCCCGGGTCCTCGATGAGTTTACCGAACTGGCCATCGATGTTCTCTCCGATCTCGCCCTTCATCCCACATTTCCGGCGAAAGATATCGAGAAGGAGAAAGGCGTTGTCATCGAGGAGTTGAAAAACGCCGAAGATGATCCGGATGATATAATCCACGACTACTTCGAGAAAGCGCTCTTCGGTGACCATCCGCTTGGCTTCCCGGTTATCGGCAGCGAACCGAATCTCCGGTCATTCACGCGGGACGATCTGCTGCGGCACGTGAAACGACACTATGTCCCGCAGAGAATGGTCCTGGCAGCGGCAGGAAATATTTCGCACGAGCGACTTGTTGGTCTGGCAGAGAAGTATTTCGGCGAATTGAAGTCAACCTCGCGCCGCGCAGCAACGGAGCGATCGAGGCCTCGAAGTTCGAAGTCCCTTCGCAAAGAGTACAAGAAACAGATCCAGCAAGCGCACGTTTGTATCGGAACACAGGCTTGGAGCATTAAGAGCAAGCACCGATATCCACTTCTTGTCCTGAATACTCTCCTTGGCGACGGGATGAGTTCCCGCCTCTTTCAGAACATCAGGGAGAAGTACGGTTTTGCTTACTCGGTCTACAGTTATGCGACCATGATGAGTGATGCAGGTGTTTTCAGCGCCTACATTGGTACAGACAAGGCGCATGTTTCGAAGTCGACGGACTTGATTCTCCGCGAGTTCAATAAATTGAGGCAGACACCGGTCTCGGGAGCCGAGCTCCAGCGGACGAAAGCGCAGTTGAAGGGGAGTATGATGCTGAGCCTTGAAAGCATCCCGAACAGGATGATGCGGCTTGGAACCTCAGAGCTCTATTTCCAGGAATTCAACTCCATAGATGGCATTCTCAAACATGTCAACGAAGTTCATCAGGAGGAGATTCAGGAGATTGCAGGAATCTTGTTCCGTGATGGTGCTCTTTCGAAGGTGATTATTCAGCCTGACGGTAACACCGTAGGGAGTGATGAAAAGCGGTAATTCGCTGCTTGCCGGCGCGGCACTCTGGCGGCGACGGTCCATGGAGTCACATCAATGACAACCTTGACACAAGACCAGGAAACGAAAGTGACGGCCGAGACGGGCTCACCGACGATTTCAACTCGGGCCCGCTCAACGCAGGATTCTCCAATCCGAAAGCTCTACGCGACGGCAATGCTCCGAAAGGAGAAGGGGATCAAGGTCTATCCGCTGAATATCGGGCAGCCTGATTTGCCTACATCGCCGGTCGTATTTGAGACGATTCGCAACCTGAAGCTTTCAACCCTTTCGTATGCTCCCTCCAATGGACTTCCTCAGGCGCTGCAAGCCTGGCGGGATTACTATCGTACATTTGACATCGACCTGGAAGAACGTGAAATCATCGTCACTACCGGCGGCTCGGAGGCGATCATTTTCTCCCTTTGCAGCGTTTGCGATTACGGCGATGATGTCATTGTGTTTGAGCCGTTCTATACGAACTACAATGGCTTTGCGAGTATCGCAAATATCAAGCTCAATCCTATCCCTCTGAAGATTCAAGACGGTTTCCATCTTCCGCCGGCGAGCGAGATTGAAAAACACATCACCTCCCGGACCAAGGCAATCCTGATCTGCAATCCATCGAATCCGACGGGGACAATCTACACACGGGAAGAGCTCCAGTGCCTCGCACAGATTGCCCTGAAGCATGACCTTTTCTTGTTGTCGGATGAGGTGTACCGCGAATTTGCGTATGACACGCCTGTGACGAGCGTCTTGCACTTGTCCGAGATTTCGGATCGCGCCGTTGTCCTCGACAGCACGTCGAAACGATTCAATGTGTGCGGAGCCCGCATCGGCGCTCTGGCCAGCCATAACAAGGAAATTGTTCAGTCGGCATTCAAGTTCGGGATGGCACGCCTCTCCGTTGCATCGATCGAGCAGCTCGCGCTTGTCCCGCTTCTCACCTCACCTCGGACATATACACAGCCTATCGTAGATGAGTTCCGGAAGCGTCGCGATGTCGTGTATCATGACCTTGCGTCGATTCCAGGCGTTACGTACTACATGCCGGAGGGTGCGTTCTACATTATGGTGGGCCTGCCGGTGAAAGATTCTGAGCGTTTTGCGCGGTGGTTGATCGAAGAATTCGAGCACGACGGAGAGACGGTCTTGCTCGCACCGGGACCGGGTTTCTATGCTACCAAAAACGCGGGATCGAACGAAGTGCGATTGGCATTCATGTTGCAGGCCGGAGAACTCAGCAAAGCGCTTGTTGTCATAAAGGCCGCTTTGTCGTCATACAGACAGTAACCTGGATAGTAGACCCTGGCAACCTACTCAGCGAGACAATGGCGAAAATAACTATTGACGGAAAAGAGTTCGATGTAGATCCAAAGCTCACGGTGATTCAAGCTGCAGAGCAGAATGGGATTGAAATCCCGCATTTCTGCTGGCATTCGAAACTGTCGGTCTCCGGAAATTGCCGTATGTGTCTCGTCGAAGTTGAAAAGATGCCGAAATTGGCAATCTCTTGCGCGACGCAGGTGACCGAGGGCATGGTCGTGAAGACGCAGAGCGATCGTGTCCTTCAGGCTCGCAAAGCGGTTATGGAGTTCCTGCTGATCAATCATCCGCTTGATTGCCCCATCTGCGACGAAGCCGGCGAGTGCAAGCTCCAGGACTATTCCTACAAACATAGCATCGGGTACAGCCGTTTCGATGAAAACAAAGTACACAAGCCCAAGCGGGTTGAGCTCGGTCCCAATGTAATGCTTGACGTCGAACGGTGCATCATGTGTTCGAGGTGCATCAGGTTCTCAGACGAGATAGCCCACCAGCCTGTCCTCACGTTCACTCAGCGCGGTACCCATGTCGTCTTGACGACATTTCCCGGCACGAAACTCGACAATCCTTATGCTATGAATGTGATTGAGCTCTGTCCCGTCGGGGCTCTGACCAGCAGGGATTTCCGGTTCCGGTCCAGAGTCTGGGAAATGTCTTCAACTGAAAGTATCTGCATCGGATGTTCTCGTGGCTGTAATACGTATGCCTGGGTCAGGCAGAACGAGGTTCTTCGGCTTACTCCTCGTCTTAACGAAGGTGTCAATTCCTACTGGATGTGTGATGCAGGGAGACTGAACACATTCAAATTCGTGAACAGCAAAGACCGTTTGAACGGACCACTGGTTCGAAAAGACAACGAACTCGTCGAAGTCGGTTGGGATGAAGCGATTGCCAGGGTGGTTTCCGAGCTGAAGGGCTTCAAAAAGTCCGAAATCGCTGGTATCGGCTCTCCGTTCGCCACAAACGAAGACAACTATGTTTTCCAGAAGGTGATGAGGGAAGTGCTTGGGACGAAGAATGTTGACTTCGTTTCGCATATACAAGAGGGCGATGAAGATGATTTTCTGATTCGCTCGGACAAGACTCCTAATAGTACCGGTGCCCGCATAGCTGGTGTAAGACCGGGCGAGGGCGGGCTGGACGTGACGAAAATTATTTCTGGCATTGTGGATGGCACGATCAAGGCCCTGTATGTCCTTGAAGACGATATCGCTCAGGATCCGGGATTCGCCGCGGCACTTGAGAACCTGCAATTGCTCGTCGTTCATTCCCCGGTCCTGAACAAGACCGCCGAGGCAGCTGATGTTGTGCTGTCGTGTTCTACTTATGCCGAGAAGAATGGGACCTTCACGAATTTCCTTGGCCATACCCAGCGGATCCGGCCTGCGGTTGCGACGCAAGAGCAGGACAGAGCACGCGATGGCTTCGCAATGAGCAGGTGGGACAAATTCGCTTCGCAAAATGACAGATGGGGGCGGCCGATCAAAAAGGATGCGCGTCCTTCATGGCGCATACTTACTGCGCTGGCGAACGCAATGGGCGCAAAGCTGCGCTATGCTTCCTCGGAGGATGTGTTCAAGGAGATGTCGGAGCGTATTGGAACGCTCAGGGGGATGACATACCTTCGGCTTGGATCGCTTGGCCAGAAAGTAACGGAAGTCGAAAAACTTACACCACAAGCGATATCGGCATAATCCTATGCAATCACTTCTTTTGATATCGGCTCTGAAATTCGTCGCTTTCGTGGCGGTTGTCCTCCTCACGGTGATCATGCTGGTCTATGCTGAACGGCGGGTGAGCGCGTTCATACAAAACAGGCTTGGCCCGAACAGGGTTGGGCCCTGGGGTCTCCTGCAGGCGATCGTGGATGTCGTCAAGCTTCTGCTGAAGGAAGATGTCGTGCCGCGGAATGCATACAAGCCAGTCCATGATCTTGCACCGATAATATCGATAGCAGTAGCTCTGAGCACCTTTGCAATTATCCCATTTGGCAATACAATCAACGTCTATGGTCACGAAGTGAAGCTCATGATAGCAGATGTGAATGTCGGTATTCTCTATCTTCTCTCAATTACATCGCTCGGTGTGTATGGCGTCACTCTGGCAGGATGGTCTTCGAACAACAAGTATTCGCTCCTTGGCGGACTGCGATCTTCGGCACAAATGATCTCATACGAACTCTCGATGGGTTTGTCAATCATCGGTGTCTTGATGGTGTCAGGGACGCTCCGGCTGGATCAGATTGTTCTCCAACAGACGAAATACCTCTGGGGTTGGATGCCGGCTTGGAACTTCTTGCTTCAACCCGTAGCTTTCATAACGTTCGTCGTTGCAGCGTTTGCAGAGACAAATCGGCTTCCCTTTGACCTCCCAGAGGCAGAGCCGGAATTAGTGGGAGGATACCATACCGAATATTCCGGACTGAAGTTTGGACTTTTTTTCCTGGCAGAGTATGCGAACATGATCACGGCGGGGGCAGTCATCACCACCCTCTTTTTGGGCGGTTGGCATCTCCCGTTCGCCGAGAACCTGGGGCTGTCACCCTTGATGCTGAGCCTTCTGCAGGTACTGACGTTTTGTGTCAAGATGTTCTTTGTGATGATGTTTTTCATTGTCGTTCGTTGGACGATTCCCCGCTTTCGTTATGACCAGTTGATGAACATCGGATGGAAGCTTATGCTGCCCTTGACCCTGGTAAATGTTCTTGTCACAGGGCTTGTTCTGCTCTTGATCCAGTGATTGAATCGAGGAGATAGGAGTTTCATGGGCCACAACGGGAAAATGATAAGGAAGAAAGACCTCACGTTTTTGCAGAAGAGCTACATCCCTGAGATTCTAAAGGGGATGAGGCAGACAATCGCTGAGATGTTCAAGCCAAAATTCACCTTCCGGTATCCGGAAGAGCGGTTCAGGCCAAATCCCTCATTCAGGGGCAGGCCTGTGCTGGTTCAAGAGAATGAGGTGGAACGGTGTGTGGCCTGCGGCCTTTGTTCCCGTGTTTGCCCAGCATTGGCCATCGAAGTACAAGCCTCCGAGACCGAGCTTGAGAAGGAGAGATATCCTATCAAATTCGAGATCAACATGGTCCGGTGCATATTCTGCGGATTCTGCGAAGAAGTGTGCCCCGAGGAGGCTATCGTCATGAGTAACGAGTACGAGCTGGTTTTCTCTAGCCAGGAAGAAGCTCTTTTCGGGAAAGACAGACTCTTGAAGTCAGCAGAAGAATTGAAACCAAGATTGGAGTTCCTCCGTCTGAACCGCTAAACAATTCCTATAATAAACCTCCTCAGTACGGATTGAAGTCTTTTGATTTTAAAGACTTCAACTCGGATGTCTCTTTTTTCTCTTCATCCTCTTCGTCGCTCCTGCCAGGCAGTTTTCTGCCCTGCTTGTTGTTATCTCAAAACCAAGGAAGGACTACCAATGTTCACCCAAGTCCGAAGCGGTGCGACGTTTGGAGTCAATGCGTTTCTCGTATCTGTAGAAACCAATATTGACTCAAACGTTCCCAGATTCTATCTCGTTGGTCTGCCAGACAACGCGGTGAAGGAGAGTTTCCAGAGAGTGTTCGCAGCGATCAAGAACTCCGGTTTTCACTTCCCCGGGCAGCGAATAGCCGTCAACCTCGCTCCGGCCGATGTGAAAAAGGAGGGATCAGCGTTCGACCTGCCGATCGCCATTGGAATTCTTGCCTCCTCGGGCCAACTCTTTTGTGCTGAGATTGAGAAATACGTGCTCCTTGGTGAACTTGCCCTCGACGGCTCGATCCGGCCGGTTCACGGTGCACTGGTTGTGGCACTTGAGGCACGCGACAGAGGAGC
>DOWV01000084.1:344-934 GCA_003519375.1 Bacteroidota bacterium | reverse complement strand
ATTATGATTGGGCCGCCCGGTTCAGGTAAAACTATGCTCGCAAAAAGGCTTCCCGGGATACTGCCACCGATGGTCTTTGAGGAAGCTTTGGAGACAACGAAGATACACTCGGTGGCCGGTTTGTTGACATCAGGTACTGCCATGGTTACATCCAGACCCTTCAGATCTCCGCACCATACGATCTCTGACTCGGCGCTGGTTGGAGGCGGCTCGATCCCGCGACCGGGAGAGATTTCGCTCGCTCATCACGGCGTGCTCTTCCTTGATGAGCTTCCCGAGTTCGCAAGAAATGTCCTAGAAGTATTGCGACAACCACTTGAAGACAACAAGGTTACTATAAGCCGTTCAAAGATGACTGTCGAGTATCCTGCGAATTTCATGCTGGTCTGTGCCATGAATCCATGTCCTTGCGGGCACTATGGAAGTGTGAATCAGGAATGCACATGCCAGGTGATTCAAATCCAAAAATACGTCGGGAAGATATCGGGTCCGCTCTTTGACCGGATCGACATCCACGTGGAGGTGCCGGGGGTGCGGTTTGGCGATCTGACCTCGAAGAGAAGCGGTGAACGGTCAGGAGTCATACGTGA
>DOWV01000084.1:0-239 GCA_003519375.1 Bacteroidota bacterium | reverse complement strand
CGTGTGATTAGCGCCCGGGAATGTCAAGCTCGTCGATTTGGCGGTCAGGGAGGGGTTTACTGCAACGCCGACATGACGTCCACCGAGATTAAAGAGTATTGTCGCATCGATGAGTGTGGCATGGAACTACTCAAGACAGCCATGAACCGTCTTGGGTTATCCGCCCGGGCGTACGACCGGATCTTGAAAGTCTCAAGGACAATCGCGGATCTCGAGCAATCAGACAGAATCCAAATGAG
>DOWV01000249.1:502-3524 GCA_003519375.1 Bacteroidota bacterium | reverse complement strand
TAAGATGACGGCAGAAAGTCCTGCTCGTAGATCCGGATCAGCAGCTCGGCTGCTGCCCTCTGGACGATTTTGTCTTCCAGAGCCGGAATCGAGAGAGGCCTTCGCTTGCCGTCCTCCTTTTCGATATACGTCCTTCGCAGAGGCTGGGCCCGATAGCACCCTTTCTTGAGCCGCTGGTGAAGATCCTCCAAGTTGCCTTGCAGATTCTTCTCGTAGTCAGTGGCTGTTACGCCATCAACCCCGGCGGCCGCATTCTTGCGGAGCTGTCGGAATGCCCAGCCGAGCATTTCCACGTCAATGTAATACGCGATGTTCTGGAACTGAAACTGCGGGTACTTCCTTGCTGTTTCCGATAGACGGTTCAGTTTCGTTGACAGGGACTCCGGGGTCGATGCCCCATCCCTCTTTCCCTTTGCCGCTGCGTTCACTTGTTCCTCCCTTCCCTCCACTGGGTCCCGGTCATTTCAGTTCCGGTGTCCCAGCTTCACGGGTACTTTGGATTCGTAAGACGTCCGTTTGCCCTTGGGATGGCTACGGTTTCCCTTGCTTCTCCCTACTGCCTGCCGCGCCTTCCGGGGCAAGCCCCTGGCGGGGATTCTCAGGTAGAACATACGGATTCTCCCAGGTTCCTGGTGACCCCCTCTTAGCGCGTGCTCTGGTCTTCGACTCCGGTGGGCCTTTGATCATCTCGCCCTTGCGACGATTGCGGTTCTGCCTCTCGACCACACTAAAAGCGGAGGCTTCCACGATTGTGATTTCGGAGCTCAATCCTCACAGCCAACGCCCTTGCTGTTTACGCTTCAGGGTGCCGGTTACCCGAACACCCAGCAAAACTCGCTACCGACCTGCTGGCTAGGCTTTGGTCGGGCTGGAATTGCACCAGCTGGGGTCATTCGAAGAGTTTCAGATTATGTTTCCATCATTCTCCCTTCCCAGGCTTTTCCTGGCGCGATAGTGTCGAAGCATCGACATGTGCCAGACCATACCAGTAAAACACAAAGACAGTTCAGCCTGCCAGCTTTGCATGCAACTACGAGAGGCTCGTGCTGAAGTCGGGTACTGGCAAGCCATGCACGCAAAGGCCGTGGAACGCAACGAACGGCTTAAGCAGGAAAACGAGTCTCTGAAAGCAAGGATCAAGTGGCTCAAACAGAAATTGTTTGGAAAAAAGTCGGAACAGGCGAAGAGCGGCGGAAAGACAGGGAGCAAAGAAAGCGATCAAGGGCCAACGAAGAAGCTGAAAGGCAAACAGCGAGGAACGCAAGGACATGGACGCAAACCTCTTCCCGATCTTCCGGTCGTGGTGGAAGAGCATGAGCTGCCGGCGAATACGGCACGTTGCCCGAAATGCCACAAGGCGTTCGGGGTTCTTCCCGGAACTGAAGATTCGGAAGAAGTGGAAATCGAAGTAAAGGCTCACATCCGCCGGATCCGGCGCAGGATCTATCAGCCGACTTGTAACTGCGGATGTAACGCTGGAATCATCACGGCGCCCGTGCCGCCGAAGCTGATACCGAAGGGGAAGTTCGGTATTTCGGTATGGGTGCTGGCGCTGCTGAGCAAGTATTATTGGCAGCGTCCCACGCAGCGGCTGTTGCAGGAACTCGAGACTCACGGCCTGCCGATATCTCAGGGAACGATCACGGGAGGATTCCAACGGCTTGCGCCGCTGCTGTCTGCGGTGGCAAAGCTGATCGGTGATCGCAATCGCAGCGAACATCACTGGCACGCCGATGAGACGCGATGGATGGTCTTCGCTGAGGTGGAAGGAAAAGAAGGCTACCGATGGTATCTGTGGGTTTTTCAATCGTCGACCACGGTTTTTTTCCGGCTGGTGCCAAGCCGAGGGGCGAAGGTGCCCAAGGAGCATTTTGGCGAGGAAGCCTGGGGAATAATCAGCGCGGATCGTTACAGTTCCTACAAGACGCTGCTCAAGACCGGCAGATTCCTGATCGCATTCTGTTGGGCTCACGTTCGAAGGGATTTCCTGGATCTGGCCAAGGCATGGCCCAAGCTTGAGTCGTGGGCGCTCTTGTGGGTGGAGAAGATCAGGGTTTTGTATCGGCTCAATGACGCTCGATTGTCATGTCAGGACGGTACGCCACAATATGAAGAGGCCGAAAATAGACTTAAAGTCACCATCGAAGCAATGGCCGAGGAGTGCGCTGCCGGGATTAAGGATCCGATGCTGCATCCGGCCTGCCGGAAAGTGCTTGAAAGCCTGGCTGAGCATTGGAGCGGGCTCATCCTGTTCGTCAAGTATCCGTGGATACCGATGGACAATAACACGGCGGAGAGAACACTACGCGATCCAGTTGTCGGAAGAAAAGGCTATTACGGTTCCGGCTCGATATGGAGCGCCGAACTTAATGCCGACGCGTTAACCGTTTTCCATACTTTGGCGCTTTGGGGGGTTAATCCGAGGCTCTGGCTCACGGCATACTTCGAAGCCTGCGCGAACAACGGCGGACAAGCTCCGGCCGATGTCGAGCGCTTCCTGCCATGGAACATGTCGGCCAAGCGATTGAAGGAGCTGGGCGCCGATCCTGACCACGTCCCGAAACAGAAACCCGACTTTAAACTGGAGGCAACCGCATGCGTTACCGAGGAAGGGAATTCACCGCCGAACAGATCACGACCATCAATCGGATTATCTCGGAAAATCCGTCAGCATCCCGGCTCTTTTTATCGAAAGAGGTCTGCGAAGCCTTCAACTGGCGTAAACCAGATGGCCAACTGAAAGCGATGAGCTGTCGCGTCGCGATGATTAGGATGCATGAAGACGGCATCATCCAGCTGCCGCCCCCCAGGCTCAAACACGGCAATGGCAAAAAATATTCCGGTATCGGTTCCCCGATCGATATTCCAACCCATTCATTCACGGAACCGGCCGGCAACATTCACGACCTCCGGATCGAGATCGTGAACACGACAACAGAGTCTCGCCTTTGGAATGATTACATCCACCGATATCATTATTTGGGCTACAAACCATTGCCCGGCGCTCAACTGCGCTACATCG
>DOWV01000249.1:0-373 GCA_003519375.1 Bacteroidota bacterium | reverse complement strand
CGCAACAACGCCAGCGAAACCTGCACCTCGTTGTCAATAACGCAAGGTTCCTCATTCCTCCCTGGGTCAACTCACGTCATCTGGCCAGCAAGGTGCTTGCGCTTGCCGCCAGGCGGCTGCCAGAAGATTGGAACGCACGATACAACTATCGCCCCGTATTACTTGAAACTTTCGTGGAGATTCAGAAATTCGTCGGTACTTCTTACAAAGCAGCGAACTGGATCCGCTTGGGAAATACTCAAGGACGCGGAAAACTCGATACCAAGCACCTCAACGCCCAGCCCGTAAAAAGCGTCTGGATCTACCCTCTGGTCAAAAACTTCAGACAGACCCTTTGTTCCTGATTCAGGCAGACGGGTTTACTGAATGTTTA
>DOWV01000200.1 GCA_003519375.1 Bacteroidota bacterium | reverse complement strand
CCGTGATCTCGTTTTATATGCTATACATAGCGACATAAGTAATTGCGCATTATCTTCCTTTCTGTTATCTTGTGCGAAAACGGAGGAAGATATGCAGAGACTTCAGATCAAAGATTCTGACATCATGCGGATTGCCATCCAACAGGAGATCGAACGGTCCGAAGAATCCCGTTACGATCACCGTCTCCATGGAGTGCTGATGGTGTCGTGTGGCTATAGCTGCACGGATGTCGCAGATCTCTTCGGTCATAGCCGACGCACCGTTCAGTACTGGGTACAACGGTTCGAGAAGAGAGGTTTTTCCGGTCTCCAGGAGGAGGATCGTCCAGGACGTCCAACGACGCTCGAAAGTTCCATCCGACAGAAACTTGAGAAAGATTTGCGCCGTTCTCCTCGCGAACTCAAGTACAGCCAGAATCTGTGGGACGGCAAGCTCCTGAGTCATCATCTTGCTGAGAAGTATGAGGTCGCTCTTGGTGTTAGGCAGTGTCAACGGTTATTCAAGCAGATGGGATTCCGTAGACGAAAACCCCGTCCCTTGATTGCCCATGCTGACCCGGCATTGCAACGGGCATATAAAAAAACTCCACCGGATGGCGCAAAATCTTGAACTTGATCTCTGGTACGAAGACGAATGTCATTTCCAGCAACACGGATCACGCTGCGCGATGTGGGTGCCCCCAGAGGACACCGACCCAGTGGTGCTTCATGCCCCCACGCGTAAGAGTATTGGTGTCTTCGGGGCTGTCAGCAACACCAGTGGACGACTTGTCACTCTCCTTAATGAGAAATTTGATACCGCTTCGTTTCTTTTCTTTCTTCAGCAGCTTCTCCGCCACAAGAGTAGCGGTAAACTGATGATCGTCATTGTCGACAATGCCCGATGGCACCATGCGAAGATCCTTCAGCCATGGTTAAGAGAGCACCGAGATCGTATTCGACTCGACTTCTTGCCGCCCTATAGCCCCGAATTGAATCCGGTTGAGCGCGTGTGGAAACTGACGAGGAGACTCTGTACTCACAATCGCTATTTCCCTGACCTTGAAGACCTTATTGATGTGGTCTCCACTCAGTTTGAAATCTGGCGAAAGCCGAACAATACACTCTACCGACTATGCGCATGCAATTAAGACGCTATGTATAAATGCCCGGCGCTGTCGACCTCCATATTCGGCTGAGCTCGAAGATCGCGATGCCGTAGGCGACAGCGACATTGAGCGATTGCTTAATTCCGAACTGGGGGATCTCAAGCGCCGCATCGCAGTGCGCCAACGCTGACTGCGAAACGCCGGTGATCTCATTGCCAATCACGAGGCCGATGGGAAAATCTGCGGGCAAGACCGCATAGTAGGGAAGAACGTTGTCGGTGAGTTCAAGGCAAAACGTCCTGTATCCTTCTTTCTTCAGGTTCAGCGCGGCTTCTCCCGGATCCTTGATGTACTCCCACGGAACGCTCTGCGTCGCCCCGAGGGCGGTCTTCTCGATCTCTTTCCGAGGGGGAACAGGTGTGAACCCCGTGAGAATGACTCTCTCCAGAAGGACGCCATCGGACGTCCGGAATATGGAACCAACATTGTAGAGGCTTCGGACATTGTCGACAATGACAACAACTGGAAGCCTGGGTGCCGAATGGATTCGATCAAGGCTCGACCGTTTTGCTGAGATCTCCTGGTGCGTAAGCTTGCGCATACCCGAAGATATGGGTTTTTCAGCCAATTTCGAAGTAGTGAAGCATGTTCTGTCGTTCTCCGGTTGGCATAGATCTGATTTCCTTTCAGTTGAAAGAAACGCTTTTTCTCGCTATATTATTATTCCAATTCTAAGAGACTTGCGAAAGATTGTCATAGCAATTGATGGCCCGGCGGCGTCGGGTAAAAGTACCACGGCCAGACTTGTCGCTGAGCATCTGGGTTACTTGCACATTGACACGGGCGCGATGTATCGCGCTGTAACGCTTCGGGTTCTGGAGGAGGCGATTCCTCTGGAAGACATAGGTGCGATTGGCGCCTTGGCCGAGAAGACAAGGATACACCTTGAACGCGCGGAAACCGGCAACAGAGTTTTTATCGACGAGCGAGATGTCACCCGCGAAATTCGGACTGAGGCGGTGACAAGAAACGTCAGTCTCGTCAGCAGCTATCAGAGAGTACGGGATGTGCTGGTTCGCGAGCAGCGCCGCATGGCAGGAACGGGCGGAGTGGTCCTCGAAGGAAGAGATATCGGGACGGTAGTCCTGCCCAATGCTGATCTCAAGATTTTTATGATAGCAGGTGTTGCCCAGCGCGTAGAGCGCAGGAAAAAGGAACTGGCGATAAACGGTATTGATATCGAGAGCGAAAAGCTCGAAAGGGAGATCCTGGAGAGGGACAGGCTGGACACGACGCGCAAGGCAAGCCCATTGCGTCGGGCTGCCGGAGCGGTGGAAGTTGACACATCGTCGCTGACCATCGACCAGCAGGTGCAGTTTGTCGTGGGCATGGCAAAGGAGATCATCGGAGAGTGAGGCGGCTGAACGTTAGTATTGATACATCGTCCGGATTCTGTTGGGGAGTTGTCCGGACTATTGAGATAGCGGAACAGGAGCTCGGAGACCAGCGGGAGATTTATTCGCTCGGTGACGTGATCCATAACCCGATGGAAATCGAGCGGCTGAGGTCGAAGGGTCTGAAGACGATTAAGGCCGCAGATCTGGAGACTGTCAAAGGAAAGACGGTTCTCATTCGTGCGCACGGAGAACCGCCGTCGACGTACAAGAGGGCGGAGGAACTGGGGATTACCATCATCGACGCAACCTGTCCGGTGGTAACAAAAGTACAGGAGCGGATCCGCAAATTCTATACAGACGGATATCAGGTAGTCATTTTCGGCAAGCAGGAGCATGCCGAAGTTGTCGGACTTGTAGGCCAGACGAATGGAGAGGCCCTCGTCATCAAATCCATTTCTGAGATTGACCGGGTTGCCCTGGATCGCAAGACAGTGCTCTTCTCGCAGACGACGATGGACAAGCCGACCTTCCACCTGTTGAAGGAAGAGCTCCGGAAGAGGGTCAAGGAATTGGTGGTCGGGTCGATTGAAGACGAGGCGATAGAGTTTCATGCCAAAGATACCATCTGCGGCCAGGTCTCCGGACGGGATAAGAAGATCCGGGAGTTCGCCAAGGCGAACGATGTTGTGATCTTTGTCGCGGGACGTACGAGTTCAAACGGCAAGGTTCTCTTCGATATCACCCGGGAGGCGAATGCCCGGACGTATTTCATCGAACAATCCGATGAATTGAAGAGTGAATGGTTTGATGGGGCCGAGAATGTGGGCATCACCGGCGCAACGTCGACCCCGCAGTGGTTGATGGAGCAGGTGAAGAAAAGCATAGAAACGAACTTCAGTCGGGCAGTAGAAACAGGCAAGGCGGAATTGTACAGTCATCCTTAATTCACGATGATTCACACATAAATCAAAACCGGTCTTTCGTGGCAACGGGAACGTGTCGATGACTCACGTTGGCCGTTGAGCGAGGGGCTTCTTACCTGCGATGCAGGTGAGTATTCTTTTTTGGAGGTTTAATGGTTGAAGCTTTAGACAGCAAAAACGGTCTCGGAGAGCGCGAATATTCCGACGCTGAATTCCAGGAACTCTCAAAGTTGTATGAAAACACCATGAGTTCTATCAGCGAAGGGGAGATCGTCAAAGGGCGCATTGTCCATATCGGAGAGCAGTACGTCGCGGTCGACATTGGATTCAAGTCGGAAGGCGCTGTCCCGGTTGGAGAATTTCCGAACATCAAGGAACTCAAAATAGGCGAAGAGGTTGAAGTATTCCTCGAGAGCGTCGAGAACAAAGACGGTCAGCTGATTCTCTCACGAAAGCGCGCGGACTTCATGCGCGTCTGGGAACGTGTCGTAAAAGCATTCGACACCGGAGAGGTCCTGAAGGGGCGCTGCATGCGCCGGACGAAGGGCGGCATCGTGGTCGATCTTCTGGGCATTGATGCTTTTCTGCCGGGATCGCAGATTGACGTCAGGCCGGTCCGGGATTTCGATGCCTTCATCGGCAAGGAGATGGAATTCCGCGTGGTGAAGGTCAATCATCCGTCGGAAAACGTGGTGGTCAGCCATAAGGTCCTCGTCGAGGAGGAGCTGGCAGGCCAGCGGAAGACGATTCTGGAAAGCCTCGAGAAAGGTCAAATCCTCGAAGGACACGTGAAAGCTATCACGGACTTCGGCGTGTTCGTCGACCTTGGTGGAGTGGATGGGCTTGTTCACATTACCGACCTTTCATGGGGTCGCATAAGTCATCCTTCGGAAGTGGTGAAGCTCGATCAAACCGTAAACGTGGTTGTGCTGGACTTCGACCAGGAAAAGAAACGCATCTCCCTTGGCATGAAGCAGCTCCTACCGCATCCATGGGAGAATATCGACCTCAAATACCCCGTAACGACAAAGGTTCAGGGAAAGGTTGTCTCCCTTACCGACTACGGCGCGTTTGTGGAAATCGAAAAAGGTATCGAAGGACTTATCCATATTTCAGAGATGAGCTGGACGCAGCATATCAAACATCCCTCTCAGGTCGTCTCGATGGGCCAAATTGTCAACGCAGTAATCCTTTCATTGGACAAAGATGGGAAGAAGATCTCCCTCGGCATGAAACAGCTGGAGCCGGATCCGTGGCTAACGCTGCTTCAGAAATACCCGGTCAGCTCCAAGCACACTGGAATCGTGAGAAACCTCACCAATTTCGGCGTATTTGTTGAGCTCGAAGAGGGTGTCGACGGACTGGTTCACATTTCCGACCTATCCTGGACAAAGAAGATTCGCCATCCGGGTGAAGTTGTGAAGAAAGGCGACAAGATTGATGTTGTCATCCTGGGAATTGACGTCGATCAGCGGCGTATTTCCCTGGGTCACAAGCAGATCG
This sequence comes from Bacteroidota bacterium, assembly GCA_003519375.1. Taxonomy (GTDB): domain Bacteria; phylum Bacteroidota; class Ignavibacteria; order UBA10030; family UBA10030; genus UBA9647. The sequence continues at coordinate 2,885 of DOWV01000200.1, read as the reverse complement.
CGGACAATCCGTGGCAGGCGTTCGAAACCACGTATAAGGTCGGAACGCCCGTCGAAGGAAAGATCGTCCGGATCATCGAGAAGGGTGTTATCGTGGAACTGCCGCTCGGCGTCGATGGATTCGTGCCGTTGTCGCAGCTTTCGCAGACCCCGGTGAAGAACATCAGTGAGTCGTTTCATGTCGACGACGTCCTGCCTCTGCAGGTTATTGAATTCGATAAGGACAACAAGAAGATCGTCCTTTCAGTTATCGAATACCTGCGAGGAAAGGAGCAGAAGATTGTGGACGACTATGTGTCCAACCACAAACTTTCTCCGATGACGCTGAAGGATATGGTCACTGCCTCGAGCTTCAGCTCGGAGCACGGCGGGAATGAGACCTCAAACAACTAATGAAGGACGTGCTCGATGAAAAGAGTTGCCCGCGGTTGTCGGGCAACTCTTTTTCGTATCTATGCCCAAAGTCGCACTCCATACACTCGGCTGCAAGCTGAATTTCGCTGAGACATCCACCATCGCCCGGCAATTCGAAGAAAAAGGGTATGAGGTGGTCGAATCTGACGATCGCGCCGACGTTTGCGTCATCAACACCTGCAGCGTCACTGACCGCGCCGACCGCGAATGCCGTCAGATCGTGCGTCGTGCCTTGCGGCATTCGCCGGATGCGTATGTGATTGTCGTGGGCTGCTATGCGCAGCTGCAGCCCGGCGAAATCGCGGCGATCCCAGGGGTGGACCTTGTGCTTGGGACGAAGGAGAAATTCGATGTTTTTGGGCATGCTGGCGGGTTCCAGAAACTCTCCTGCGCTCAAACCTTTGTCTCTCCGGTAAGTGAATTGGATACATTCACCGGTGCTTCGTCCGTCGGCTCTCTGGAGCGGACACGGGCCTTTATCAAGGTTCAGGACGGATGTGACTACTCTTGTAGTTTTTGCACCATTCCCATGGCTCGCGGAGAGAGTCGCAGCACGGATGTCGGGACGATAGTTGAACAGGTAAAGAAATCGGTTGCAGGAGGTTATCAGGAAGTGGTCCTGACTGGAGTGAATGTTGGTGACTATGGTCGCAAATCTGGTACTTCGCTGCTCGAACTCTTGAAGGAACTGACACTCATCAAGGATCTACATCGCATAAGAATCAGTTCGATTGAGCCAAACCTTCTTACTGATGAATTGCTTTCGTTTTGGTCGGTCAATGCCAAGCTCTGCAAGCATTTCCATCTTCCACTTCAGGCTGGGAATGATATTATATTGCAGTCCATGAGGCGGCGCTATCTCACAAAACTATATACGGGCAGGATCGAAAAGATCAGGTCGATGGTTCCCGATGCCGGCATAGGAGCGGATTTGATAACCGGATTTCCCGGTGAAACCGACGAGCTTTACGAAGCCACATACCGCTACCTGGTAGACCTGCCATTATCATATTTTCACGTTTTCACATACTCACCTCGACCTCAAACGCTCGCGGAAAGCATGCCGCTGCAGGTCGAGCCCCGGATCAGGTTTGAGCGGAGCGAGAAGCTGCGAATCCTCAGTCTAAAGAAACGACATGCTTTCCACCAGAGGTTTTTGGGAATCGCTCGGGAGGTTCTCGTAGAAGACAGGACGGCTGAAGGACACTGGACGGGCTTGACAAGCGAATATGTCCGAGTTAAATTTGATTCGGACCTGGAGCTGGCCAATCGCATCGTCACCGTCAAGATTACTGATATGGAAGGAGAACACTGCATCGGCAACGCAATTGATACCTCGGCTGTATCAACTCACGTCCTACCCATTACATCCAGTGAGGTATCGCTATGCGCATAAATCGCTCGGCAGTCCGCATTGTCGCTGTTTTTCTCACCGCGTGTTCGACCTTGGTTGCTCAACCAAATCTTCGCCAGGCTCTACGGTTGAATGTTTCGGTGGCGCCCCAAAGTCCATCTGGAAGAGCGCTTATTCAGGAGAGAGAATACTCCGAGAAATCAGTTTTACTTGGCATCGCCTATTCCTTGATTTTACCCGGCTTAGGTGATTTTTACGCGAATAAAGGCGAAACCGGAAAGTACTATCTCGGCGCAGACGTTGCTCTTTGGCTGACGTACGGAGGATTCCAGGCGTACGGCCACTGGGTCAAAAATGACGCCAGGACATTTGCCGTGGAAAAAGCCGATGCAGATTTCTCCGGCAAAGGTGCGCAGTTCGAAGTGGATCTCGGTAACTTCAATGATACTGATGCCTATAACCAGGCTAAACTTCGCAATCGGCAATACGAGCTACTTTATGACGTCGCGTCGAACTATTCCTGGAAATGGACTCTCGAAGAGGATCGTCTCCGCTTTAAAAATGAGCGTATCCGAGGTGACGAAGTCATCAGAAACTCTCAGTTTGTTGTCGGTGCACTTGTGATCAATCGCATCGTGGCGGCGATATCGGCTGCCAGGTCCGTCTCGGAGCATAACCGTAATGTTCAATCGCTGGGTGGATGGAGGCTGAAAGCTGAGGCCTCCGGTCGCTTGTTTGCGGCTGATGGCGTCGTCCTTACTGTTTCAAAGACCTTTTAATGATTTCCGAAGCGGCAAGCCTAATCCCGCACCGCTAGCGGGATTTTGTTTTTGGGGTTCATGCAAAACATCAAGCTTACGATCGAATACGATGGAACGGGATTCGTGGGTTGGCAAGTGCAGCAGAATGGGCCTTCCATACAGGGAGAGCTCGAGAAAGCAATTGCCCAGATAACCCAGGAACGAATCAGGACGGTAGCAGCGGGGCGAACGGATGCCGGAGTTCACGCACGGGGCCAGGTTGTCTCAACCAGAATTGCCAAACCTCTGGAACCTGCCGCCTTAGCGAAAAGTCTAAACGCACTTTTGCCGCCACAGATTGTCGTGCTGTCTGCTGAG
>DOWV01000352.1:7207-10548 GCA_003519375.1 Bacteroidota bacterium | reverse complement strand
TCCTCGTCCTCGACAAGATCATAGCGGTAGAGGTCATACAGCTTGGCCCAGAAACCATTTTTCCGGCTGAGCTTCGAGTAGTAGAGGTACCGCCCGTCGGGCGAGTAGGAAAGAGTTGATCGCACCTGGATGTCGAGTTTCCTTGTCGTGCGCAACTGAAGATTGTAGAGATAGACGGAGCTGAGTCCGAAATAGTCCTCTCCTTTGTTCGAGACATAAGCAATCGTCTTGCCGTCGGGCGAAAATACGGGGAATGCATTTCCGAATCCTTCCGACTCAAGGAGATCCCCCTCCACCCGCTGACCGTCGAGCGCGGAGCCGATCGTGCGATACTGCTCGATCTTCTTTTCCTTCCAACGATTGTACAGTTCCTGACCGGTCATCCCGAGCACGGCGGAAATTGCCCCGTCGATGGTGACACGCAAGGGGGCTCCCAGAGCTCTCGAAATCTCATGAAGCTTTTCCGCACCGTACGTCTCGGCGATGTACGAAACGATGGAGAATCCGGCGTTATAGGAAGATTCATTTCCCAGGCTGGTCTTCCCGAACACAGCCATCTCATCCCACGTCAGAGGATTCCCGTCAAGCATGTACATGCGCAGGATCATGTCGCGATGGGCATCCCAGTAATCATAGGTGAAGTCGGGATGATTGTACTGAGCAACGCCTTCCGCAAACCATGCGGGGACGACGAATGCGGAGAGAGGATACGAGACGATTACATTCGGATAGCCGTAGAGCACATCTGTCCGGCGTTCGGCTTCGTATCCAAGCCATTGGAAGTAGAAGGCGGGAATTGTGCGGCTGAGCTTCATCGAAGTCTGGATCTGCACGATGTGCGTGAACTCGTGCAGTACGACATCCTTCAGCCAAGGATGCGTGCCGCGCAATTCAAAGTCGAGCGCCGGAGCCCAGAGCTCGATTTTGTTGTCATAGAAGTACGCAGCGCCGTTCGAGTAGTCATCATGATCGCGAATGATGAAGTGGACTTTGCTGTCCGGCTCGTGTTGATACAGTTTGGTAATCGGTCCGTAGACTTCCTCGGCGATTGCAGCAATCTCTCGCGCGCTCCGCTCTGCCCCATTGTGAAAATGGACCGCGAAATGCGCCGTCTCAATCGTTTGCCAGGAAAGATCAGGGCGCGGATAGTCGTCGTCCTGCGCCAGGAGCGGCGCAGTGAAGATGATCAGCAGCAGGAAAATCAGATTGTGTCTTCGATTGGTCATTCAAATCCGCAGGTCATAACGCGTTATTTCGTTCTTCTTCAGGGTGAGAGATGCCCGGCGGGGAACGTCGAGGTTGAATTCCAGCACGATGAAAGGAGTGATACGATAGTTTCCGAGGAATCTCTCACCGGTCGAAGCATACAGAGGGGCCGGAGAGTAGTCGACAGGAAGGTTTTCGTTGGGTATTACATAATGACCGAGAGAATCAGTCACCGCCGATACAGCCCCGTTGACGATGATCGTGTAGGAATTCCGCAGGACGCCCCCGAGAAGGAATTCCATCTTGTAGACGCCGCTCGGGACCTGCTTTCCCCCGGAATCAGTGTTGCTCCATCGAAGCTCCAGATTCCCGACGGGGGCCCGACCGTCAAACAACACCTTCACCATCCGCTGTTGGATATCGAGCACTCGCACAACGGCGGGTTTGGTCGAATCATTGACCAGGAAGTCCCGCGAGGGAAGAGTTGAATCGTCGATCGGATTAAAGTCATACCAGAGCCCGACGCGAACATCCTTCAACGGCATGCCAAGCCGATCGGTGACATACCCTTCGACCCGGTATCCGGAGATGGATTGAGTCACCGTCGACTCGAACGGAAGCTCACGCTCACAACCCGAAGCTGCGATCGCGGTCAACGCCACAAGAGCCATCCTCCTCATCACCAACAGCATCCTGTTCACTTTACCACCGCAATCTTGAAGAATGCAACTTCCGTACGGCTGCTCCCCGCCGCTTCCACGCGGGCGAGGTACACTCCGCTTTGAATGTTCGACACATCCCATGACAACTCTCCATCGAGCCCGCCTCTCGCCTGCGCCTTGAGCTCCGCTATTTTCACTCCGGCAAGATCGAAAATCATGACGGTGATCGCAGCGTTCTCCGAAGTATAGTACCGGATGTTCGTCGTCGGGCCGTACACAGGGTTCGGCCAGTTGTAGACGCGGGATTTCGGCAGGAACTCCGATGAAACTGGCGAGGATCCTCCACCCGATCCGTCCACATTCGAATGACGGGAATCGCGCAAGTACTGAGACCAGACTACAGTCCCGGAGGAATACGGCCGCAGAATCTCGACAGCCTGCATCGAACCCGACGATGTGAGTCCGGCGAGTCCAGTCGAACCGGCGCTGCTTCTGAAAAGGGCAACGGAGGCGTTCCCGCCCGACATGAACAACACCGGGAAACCCGACACCATCCTTCCTTCCTTTCTGTATGCAGCGAGTTCGCCCGTCGAAAGTGCGATCAGGATCTCCGGCGAACCATCCCCCTCCAATTCAGCAACGAGCGCGTCGCCGACATAGGACTGACCCGCCGAGGCAGCGATGGGAAAGCCGTTCAAGACCGACCCCGTTCTGTTGATGACGAAGAGGCGACTCTTCATCACCGCGATCACGTCTTTTTCTCCATCTGCGTCGATATCTGCAATCGACAACGACAGAAGTGTGTCTGCGCTCAGGTCCAGGTCAAAGAGCTTTTGTGTAAGCTCGCGGTTGTAGGCAATCACCCTTCTGCCGCCGCGCTGGGCCGCTACAAGGAAATTGCCGCTACGGCTGGCAGCACCTGCCAACATCCAGGGAAGCGTCGAATCTCCCAGGGAGACCGAACTTTGCTCGCTGTACACGCGGCCGCCGCAGGCAAAGAAGAGCTCCGATGGCTGCGAAAGAGACGGAGTCGGGAGTTGAGCAAACGAAGTGACCGGGCTTCCGGAGATCGTCGTTTTCTTTTGAAGCGTTCCTGTGTACGAATACTGCGCAACAACTCCATGAGCCGTACCGACCACAACCGAGGGGGTGATGGAAAGATCGGCAAATGTCGCAGGGACAGAGATCTTATCTCCCACCTGGACTGCCGTTGTCTGGACACTCTCGAATACGCCATCTGTATTCGCATCGGTGGCGTTGATGAGGGCGAGCGAACTGTCCTGCACACCGGCGATCAAAAGACCGTTCCCGAAATCGACCGCCGCCGGAGAGAAAAGGCCCCCGGTCGAGGATAGCAATCCGGTCGTATCCTTTGTCCGGCTCAGACCGCGCGGATCAAAAGCATAGATCTTGCCATCGACACCGGCAAGCACGGTGCTCGTGGCAGCGCTCAGCGGTGTGACGGATGATAAG
>DOWV01000352.1:4318-7070 GCA_003519375.1 Bacteroidota bacterium | reverse complement strand
GCCTTCCGGCTGAATCCCTTCATCGTTACAAGGCTTGCTGCTCCAGAGTGACTTCTGCTGTCAGGGTGACTGTCTTTGTCAAAAACATTCTTATAGAGATTGAGAGTATCTGTCCCGGAAATATATCTTACCGCATTTCCGTCAAACCAGAAATCGAGCGGCCAACCGAGCTCCGAACCGGCACCGGGCTCAGAAAAAGGATCATAGGTCCGTCCGATGTCCCGCGATCCATCGGCTTCTTCCACATAGACTCCGGGATGCTCGAGATCCGCGTTGATAGTGTTCGTTGGCAGCCCTTGAGCGATGACATTCTCATCGATGTGCCATATGAGAATTCCGCCTCCTGCGAACTCGTCGCCGGCGGATGTCAGGCCCGGCACCGCCCAGTCAAAATCTTCGACGTCGATCAGCGATCCGTTGACGGCCGTGACGTCGTAATAGCTGAACCCCGCCGTATCAGTTGGGAACGACAGAGTGAAAATCGATTTCCCTCTTCGAACTGTCAGTTTCTGGCCGTCCCCGTGCGGGTCGCGGCTTCGGTTTTCGACGAGAAAGTACTCTTTGTCCGTGATCGGAATTTTGTAGACAGTATCCCGCCCGGTTTTCAATCCTACAGCCGGAATCGATATCGTCGAGGTTCCCGGTACAACGGTTATAGGTGTAGCCCAGCCCAGATAGATTTTCTCCCAGGCAGAGGGCTCAGGCGGAAACAAGCCGCCGTAGAAGTTGATGCTGCCCGCGACATCCATCAGGCCGAACATGCCGATCCCGGATCTGCCCGTCTTTGTATTAAAGAGGTCGGGAAGTCCAAGGTAGCTGCCGAACGAATTCGCGAGAAGGCCGTTGATGCTTCCCTGAAGCGTATCAACTCCTCCCGTGAGCTGCAGCAACCTGGTTTCCGTTTCCGGGAGAATCATGGTGTTTGTGATCCGGAAGGATCCACCGTCCACCGGAACACCGGCATAGCCCGGCTCGCCGAGGTACTTCCGAAGCGAGGCAAGGTTGAACGTAAGCGACGGGATGTCGAAGGGCGCAGGATCAAACCCGAGCGCAGAAACGAGATCGAGGTCCCGCCCTACACCTGCATGGAAAATGACGAATGCCTGATATTTGTTGAATTGAAGCAACGGATAAAGAGAGTCCGCCAGGCGCCAGCTCTCGACGACAAGATTGGCGAGAGGCTTGTCGTTGCTCCCATCTTTCGCCGGCGAGTAAGAGGACATTTGTTTCGGAAGCGTAATCACCCGCCCGAACACGTCACCGCGAATGATCACCTTCCCGCTGGAAACTTTTCTGAAGTAGTTGGAGAGAAACTGAAGTTTGTAGGCAAAGTACGCCGAGTCATGGGGCGGCGGATCGATCATGACAGCAGAGGTTGTGTCGAGCTGGAATCGGCCCTTGCCGGTCGTGAGGTTTCCGGTCTCGGTCTGGAAATCGACCATGATGGCCAGAACACTCACCGTATCGGGAGACCATGCCGCGAAACCTGAGGCTGGTAATTGAGGCTGGCTCAGCCGCGCGTGCTCAAGGGAGACGGGAAATCGCGCTGGCTTCGTTCCTTTGACCGGTCCCACCTGTGCAAAGGCGATGGCACCGGACAGGACCAGTCCGAGGGCGAGACTTCGTACCGACATAGACCTCCAGGTTGCTCAGTGGACGGATTATTGATTCTTGCCCGTTTGGGCTCCAGCGCCCAGACTATTGGGCTCCCCACGAGATGAGCAACGTGAAGCGCAGCGTCTCGCCGAGCGGATGCTGTTCTTCGAAGGTGTTGATATAGCTGAAATCGAATCCATAAATATCGAAGCGGACGCCCGCACCGAAGGTCATGAACTTCCTGTTTCCGTACTGCGGATCTTCGTAGAAGAACCCGGCCCTCAAGGCCACCCAGCTGGAGTACCAGTATTCAAGGCCGATGCTCGAATCGAACTCCCGCATCTCCTCGCCGATCGATTTGTCCGCCCACGATGTGACAAGCGCTTTGTAAAAAGGATCGCTGGTGCCGTCGGCGTGCTTCCGGACGAGCAGCTTGTTGACGTCTACGATTGCGGTGAGCTTGTTGTACTCCGAGTTGAGAATCTTGTAGCCGATGCCGAATCTGAGACTGGTCGGAAGCGGATCAGCCTGGGCGCGGTCGATGTAACTCATGGCAGGACCCATGTTGGAAAGATTGAATCCGGCAGTGAAGTGACCCCCGATGTCAATTCCCAGGAGCGGTATCTCGAGCGTTTTCGGTTTGTAGAGCATGCCGACGTCGAAGCTGAAATCGGAGGCGATGCCGCGTCCCTGCTCTTCAGCCGTTCCAAATGGAGAGAGGCGGCTATGAATGAACCGGCCGTTGATTCCGATGCCGAGTTCTTCTGTGAGCAAAGTCGAATAGCCTGCCGTGACGGCAAATTCATAGGCCTTGAATTTCTCGAGGGGCGTAGGATCGTTCTCAGTCCGCGTAAACTCGCCGAGGTTCAGATAGGTGATGCTGGCAGCGACTGTGCCATCGAGCTCGGGCATGCTGCGTCTGTACACGAGATAATCGATGAACAGATCGGACAAATTGAACGCCGGCAGCCAGTTGGCATGAGAGATGCTGACCTCCTGACCGTGCTGGAACGCGAGGCCGCCTGGATTCCAATAAAGCGCGGAAGCGTCATCGGCCAGGGCGACGCCTCCTTCGCCCATTCCGCTAGCGCGCGAGTTCGGGGCGATCAGCAGAAACGGAACTGCCGATGTGGAGACCTGCGCGTTCGCCATCTGT
>DOWV01000352.1:1480-4264 GCA_003519375.1 Bacteroidota bacterium | reverse complement strand
AACTGCCGATGTGGAGCCCTGCGCGTTCGCCATCTGCGCCGCCGCGACGATCAGGATAACCGCCATTCCAAAGATTTTCTTCACCATGTGATACATCCTCCTACGAATTGAAAAACCCGGCGAACAATAAACCGGAATTAATAAAATAGTCCATTTTGCGTCTACAATCAACCACACGCAGGCTCAAGTTCAGCGCAACACCGCCAGCCGCCCGAGAATTTCATTCGACACCGAGCGGTCCATCGACCGGACAATGAGTCGGTACAAATACACACCATTTGCGATTTCATTCCCGTCACGATCGCGACCATCCCACGGTATCCGTCCGACCCGATCTGTGATCGCCATTGCTTCAAGAACCTGGATCAACCTGCCGGCGACCGTGTAGACTTTGATTTCCACGTCGACCGGATCGGTCGAGCTGCGCTGGAAAGTGAACGTCGTTGAACGCGCGAAGGGATTCGGCACATTCACCGCGTTGAAGATTCCGGTCTCCGTCGCGGCCCGGACTTCGAAGAATGTCTCGGCTTGAGCCGAGTTATTATAGACATCCCACGCTTTCACGGTCAGCGAATGTCGCCCTTCCGCGAGATCGAGGAATGGATAGCGCACCTGCCCTGTCTGATACGTGTCGAGATTGCCTCTATAGTACTCGGTGAGGTCGATGGTGCGCTGCGAATTGTCGAGTACGGCCTCGAGCTTGTGGCCCACGCCCGCGGTTGATGTATTGATGCCGCTGCTGTCTGCAAGCTCGACGACGAGTGTCGCACTCGGTCCAACGATGTCTCCGGGGTGGAATGATTGATCCTCGAGGTAAACACGGATCGCCGGCCCGGAAGTATCAATGCCGCCTCCTGCCGCTCCGCTGATGGCGAGATTCTCGGTGTATCCGATCGCATCGGTCGAGTCACTCCAGCCGTACAGCGAAATCCTCGACCTGTCATCACCGTACGAAACGTCTTTTGGAACGGGGAACATGCCCTGAACGGCCCCGTTCCGGATGGAGACTTCTCCTCGATAAATCAGGCTTCCGTTGACCTCAAAAGTGTAACCGCCCCACTCGGGAACGAGCACCTTCCTCTTCGAATCAAATACCTCCATCAGGGCACGCCCCTGCATCGAGCTGGCGGGAGCACCGCTCTGTGAGCGCAGATTTCCTTTTACCAGCACTTTGCTGAGTGCGTTCACGGTCACCAACGTTGAAGCGTTCTGGCCATTCAGACTATCAATGCTCAGCCTGCCGCGCGGAACCGCCAGCCTCATCGTGGGATCGCCGAGGAGGTGATGCTTCAGGTCGTTCGTCGAGTTCAGCACCTGCTTGGTAAGCCACATCGCATCACCAAGGCGCATCGGTTTCCCCTGGCTGTCCTCCCGGAAGAGATTTTGATAGAGCGTCCAGTTCAGAAGAGCGTTCTGATCCGAGTATACCACGCGGTCCGCTGTCACGGCCGCGATCGCGCCCCGTTCCGGCATCAGGATCAGTTCCTCGCCTGCGCTGGTTTCCTCGGGGTTATCATACCGGGCAAAGTCACACGTGGCTGCAACCAGAAAGAACAACTTCCCTTTGTTATTGATGAGCGAGAAGTCCTGGTCCTCCGAGAATATTTTCTCATGTGCCCACTGTCCCGTATTGCCGTGTCCAGTGTAGTTAAGCACCACTGTGCCGCGGTTGATGGCCTGATCGATCGCTTCGTTGGCAGACGGCTTCCGTCTGCCGGTTGCCGAATTGACGGTCGGGTACTGAACGATGAAGATCTTGTCTTTCGTATAAGAGTCGGGTGTGTAGACCAGCGCAAGACGTTCAGATTGATCGGTATGGATCGCGCCGTCATCCCCCGTGGAAGTCAGGCCGTCATCCGCCACGAAGGTGATCCTGTTGCGCCAGGAATCGTACGCAGCGGTTGTTTCGTAGTTGATGATCTTGTCGATCATTTCTGTTGCAGCGGTCTGGGAGCGAACCGGCAGCCTGCCGATCGACACGGCGATTCGCTGCGTCGACGGATCAAAGATGGCGAAGTAGTCGTCCGTTGCGAGCGTCAGGATCTGCACGTTGGATTCGAGTGTCTCGAACGGCGGTATCCAATTGTCGGCATTCGGGAATTTGATTTTCTTGTAATCATAGCTCCCCGCGCCGAAGAGAAGCACGTACCGCGGCTTCACGGACCACGAAGCTTGAGTGTACTTCAGAAAATCCCGAATCGCCGTCGGATCAAGCATGCCTGAAGAGAATTCGCTATACACCTGGTCGACGGTGATCACCGTTGTCCTCAGCTGATCGAGCCGTTCCCGATGCTCTTTGAGGCGATTCGCGTCGGCTGTGAAATCGCTCGGAGCCAGGATGAGGAATTCTGCTCCGTTCGTGCTTGCATGAAGATTCGAATTCGATATTTTTTTTACGCCACCCACCGTCTTGAATCCCTTCGGTCCGACCGCCGCAAACTCCGTCGTCGATCCGTTCGTCTGAGCCGCCTGGAACCGGACGATCGATGCATCTGCCGCGTCGAATGCAGGATCGGTTACCCTCCGCACGTCTTTGTGCGAAGAGATTTCGAAAACGTACACATCGCGAGACGAGAACTTGGAAATTGTGTAGTCGATGACTGCCGTTGTATCCGGTGAAGTGAAGAGAAGGAAGTCGTTTTCCGCCTCAAATCTGCGATGATAGAATATCTCGAGCCAATCGAGCCATCCCTGCGCGGCGTTATTGCGCGTGCCGAACGACAACCGCAGAACGCTCCTGTCGCCCGGCAAGGCCCCTGTGCGTTCCATCATCATCACCGGTGG
>DOWV01000352.1:0-1348 GCA_003519375.1 Bacteroidota bacterium | reverse complement strand
ATACATAATACCGCCGGTCCACGATGGAGGAGACATCGATGTCATACATGACCACCGGAGGACCGATATACTCGCTGTTTTCCTGCACGCGGAATGTGTCAATCGAACTCGAGCGACTGCAGAAAAGGAACTGGTAGAGAGTCGGCTTCGTCGACACGTGTCCCGGAAGTGCATTCGTGTACACATTCACATTCCTCGTAATGTCGAACACTTCTCCGAGCCATTGACGTCCTGATTTTACAGGGTTGTCAAGTTCGTTTTCCACGAACAGCTTCGACTTGAAATCAGCCGGAGCATAGCCACCGGAGAGTGTGGTCGATGGCAGCGCCGCCATTGCACGACCTCGCCCGTTGCCGCCGTAGGTGAGGAAGTAGACGGCCGTCTCGGTGTAGTGATTTATGTAGTGGTTCCAGGTCCTGTCACTCGGTCGATACTTCCACCCTCTCGGAGACTTTCCGTAGAAGAGCACAAAGTCGTCAGTATCGAATGTACCGTTCCCGTTCTTGTCGACCACCAATCGCGTTACTTCTTCCAAACCATCCGGCCTGGCGGCGAGAGGATTCTCAGGCAGTTCCTCTCCCCCGTTGCCGAAGATCCTGATCGAATTGATGTTCCCGATTGCACTCGCTGAGATTCCGGCTTTGGTCAGAAAATCGGCGTCGATTTTGTAAATACCGGATTCCTTGAGTTCCATCCTGTACCAATCCCCCGTAGCCAGCGGAGAATCGTCTGCCGCCTTGGCGATAGTGACATCCGGTTCCGCCGATCCGCCGACAGGACTTTGTCCCTGAATAAACGCCGACGCGGGCATCCCCCGATTCGGCCGGGCGAAGTCGATTCTTACGACCATACGCCTGGCAAGCCTGACCTCATTCCGTGAAAGCGAGAATTGAATGGGATAGAGTCGTAGCGTCCCGAGGAGATACCCACGCGACTCGCCGACTTCGGTCATCGCGATCGTTTGCCGGGGCAGCCTGTCGACGGTAGCGTACCGCACCTCAATTGCTCCGTAAGCCGGACTGAGCCCAAATCCAGCGTTTGCCAGCCATGTCGGCATGGCTGCAGGATCTGCGTTCGGGACGTCGTCAAAGTCCTGGCTTACCAGGGTCAGAGAGTACTGTCTGGAGGGAAGATTTACCAGCACAGGTTTGTAGGAGACGATTGGCGAACCGGCGGGGCCGGACTCGGTTGCGGCGCCGATAAATCCGTAACGCGTGTACTTCTTTCCATCGGAGGACCGGACAGCCTGATGGACGTACTTCGGGGTGAACTCAACGACAAGCGAAGTGGAGTTTTCGGAGATGACGCGGAGGTCGGGCGCTGTCTGGGCGCGAAGGCCGACAACCAA
>DOWV01000315.1:4977-5211 GCA_003519375.1 Bacteroidota bacterium | reverse complement strand
GAGGGGCGGAGGCAGTGCTCTTTGTGGAGGATGAGCGTGACCTCAGGGAGCTTGCCGCGTCGGCTCTCGTTGAAAAAGGGTATAGAGTGATTGAGGCAGCGGACGGCAACCAGGCCACAGAGCTTTTCACGGCGGAGGGTGGGCATGTCGACCTCGTCGTTTCCGACATGGGCTTGCCGAAGATCAGCGGATTCGATCTCTTCCTGGAGCTTAAGAGCAGGAACCCACGCGTGA
>DOWV01000315.1:3322-4859 GCA_003519375.1 Bacteroidota bacterium | reverse complement strand
AATGGTATTAGCCAGCGGCTACCTTGAGCCGGAATTGAAGTTGCAGATCCTCAAGTCGGGCGTGAAGGACTTCATCCAGAAACCCTACACGCGCGAAGGTCTGTTGAAATGTGTCAGGGGGGTTCTCGATCTCCAGGAATAGTGCTGCGAGATCACTCCGGATCTTGCACCTTGCAGACCGGATCACGAACTTCTGCAAATCAAAAGCGATCTCCGGGGATAGCGACCTAACATACTACGTCGCTAACCCTGAGGGCTTGCAATGACATACATTACCTCGTCATTGCGAGGAAAGTTTCCCATTGACGAAGTCCCGCTCTTTGGATCCGCCTTCATGCGGGATCCTGAAAGGCGGACAATCTATACAAGGCCCGCCATCTCAAACAAGGATACATAGGTCGGGATTTGACAACATTCCGGTCCGCGATGGCGGGCTCGACATCCGCCTCTATTTGGTGATTCATGGCGCAAGAGTATTTCACCTACATCCTCACGAACTGGGATAACCGTGTGCCTATACAGGCATGTCGAATGATTTGAAACGGCGTATGTTTGAGCACAAAACTCATGTGGGAAGCAAGTTCACAGCGAAATACAAGGTGACCAAGCTCGTTTATTTTGAGACGTTCGACAATCCCGGAGATGCAATTGCGCGGGAAAAACAAATAAAGGCTGGTTCGCGTCAGAAAAAGATTGATTTGATAGAGAGCATGAACCCAGACTGGGAGGATTTGACAGAGAGCCTGTGATAGATTGCTTCGGCTGAACAACGCCTCGCAATGACAATTGTCGATACATGCCCGAGCGCATCATCCATACCGCCTGCCCCCGCAACTGCTACAGCACATGCGGCCTTCGGGTGACTGTCGAAAATGGCCGTCTGCGCCGCATCGAACCGGTCACTGAAAACAAGGCCACAAGTCTCGGTGCCTGTCTGAAGGGATTAGCCTACCTCGAACGCGTGTACTCTCCCGACCGAATCCTGTTTCCCTTGAAAAAGGATCCGTCCAAAGGGAGTTTTCGCCGCGTAACCTGGGATGAAGCTCTCGATATCATCACGGAACGGCTCGTGAAAATCCGGTCGATCCATGGTCCGAAGAGTCTTCTCTATTATACAGGCAGCGGAACAAAAGGTCTTCTTAATTCTGTGGGAGGTGCGTTCTGGAGATTGTGGGGCGGATATACCACAACGTATGGCGATCTTTGCTGGCCTGCCGGACTCGAAGCCACACGGCTGACACTCGGCGCGAACGAGCACAACGCTCCCTGGGATCTCGCCAACGCCCGCCTCATCATCCTCTGGGGGAAAAACGCGGCTGAAACGAATATCCACCAGATGAAGTTCGTCGACGAGGCGCTGCGCGAGGGCGCGCAACTCGTGGTCATCGATCCGCGGCGGACGGAGACAGCCGAACGAGCTTCGCTGCTGATACAGCCCCGGCCCGGGACCGATGCCGCCATCGCGCTCGCCGTTGGACATCAACTCATCGAAAACAACTGGATCGATGAGCCATTCATCGCTTCACATGTCCACGGG
>DOWV01000315.1:0-3202 GCA_003519375.1 Bacteroidota bacterium | reverse complement strand
CACGGCTTTGACGCCTACCGATCGCGTGCCGCGACCTGCACTCCGGAATGGGCCGGAGAAATCGCGGGTATACCCGGATCCCAAATCGAACAACTGGCCGAACTGATCGGTACGACAAAGCCTGCGACCATTTGTGCCGGATTCGGTATGCAGCGTTACACGAACAGCGGACAGACGATGCGCTCAATGATTGCGCTTCTGGCGCTTACCGGAAATATCGGCAGGCCGGGCGCAGGATGGGTCTTTGCCAATCTACGGACGCAGCTGTTCGGAGTGAAAGACCCTGTGGCGTTCTTTCCCCCTGAGAGCCCTGATCCGCTCGTTCGTGTGTCCATTTCGACCGCCATGCTGGGCCCGCACATTCTTGCCACAAAAGATCCCCCCATCAAAATGGCATGGGTCGAGCGTGGAAACCCGATCCCGCAAAATCCTGAGACACCGACGGTGGTGCAAGCGTTTCGGTCGCTTGAATACCGTGTCGTGGTCGAGGAGACAATGACGGATACCGCGCGCGAGGCTGACATCGTTCTTCCGGCCAAGACATTCTTTGAACAGACCGACATCATCGGCGCCTACTGGCATGATTATCTCCAGCTCAGGGCGAAAGCTATTGAACCTCCCGGTGAAGTGAAGCCCGAAACGGAGATCTATTGGCATCTTGCCCATCGGCTCGGTTTTTCTCCGAAGGACATTGAGAACAACATTCCCGCTCCCTCGGACGCGGCCGTTGAGGCATGGCTCGACCGGCGGCTTGCGCGTGTGCCGGGTTTGAGCATCGATCGGCTCCGCCAAGGTCCGTTGCGCATGCCGGACACGAATGACGTCGCCTTCGCGGATCTGAAGTTTCCCACCTCATCCGGACGCATTGAACTTGACTCACCGGAAGCAGCGGCGCGATGGAATGTTGATCCGGTCCCGGACTATCGTGATCCCGCCGAGGCGGTTCACAAGAACAGCCCGAATTCTTCCGCCCGCTTTCCGCTGTTCTTCTTGACTCCCAACACAAAGAACCGCATACACTCACAGTTTGGAAACCTTGCCGGGATGAGGGCATTCGAACCGCATCCGGTTCTGCAGATGCACCCCGCCGATGCAAGAGAACGGGGAATTGCCGCAGGCTCGCGCGTTCGCGTCTTCAATGACCGCGGCGAGCTGACTCTGCTCGTTCGGTTTGATTATGGCATTCGAACGGGCTGTGTTGTGCTTCACAACGGATGGTGGCTGAATGATGGAGGAGCGGTGAATTTGCTTTCGAAAGCGCGCGAGACCGATATGGGGTACGGCGCGGCGTTCCATGAAAATCTTGTTGAGGTGGCACCGGCATGAGTGATCCGAGCCCGACATTGGCCCCGGCTTTTGTCCATAACCTCGAGACTTGCGTCGGCTGCCACGCATGCGTGATCGCGTGCGCGAACGAAAACGGACTTGCTCCGGGCCGGTTCTGGCGCCAGATCGTCAGCTTCAATCCTTCGCACATTCCTGACCTTCCCGTCTATCATCTCTCGCTGGCATGCAATCACTGTCTTGATGCACCATGCGCCGAAGCCTGTCCTGCAGCGGCCATCGCTCGGGATGTCCGGACCGGGGCGGTGCTTATTGACGACACGAAATGCATCGGGTGCCGTTATTGCAGCTGGGTGTGTCCTTTCGATGCCCCGCAGTTCAATAGTGATGCCGGTGTCATGGAAAAATGCACATTCTGCAATCATCGGCTGCTCCAGAAATCGCAACCGGCTTGCACCTCGTTGTGTCCAACGGGCGCGCTATCGTTGGGCACGTACGGCGAAAAGGAGGGCGTGTCTGTCTCGGGATTCCCCAAGGCAGAGATCCGCCCCGCGATGACGTTCCTCCCGATGCGGGGACGGAGTCCTCAACCGGTACCGCCCGGAACGGCATTGCCCGATGAATCGCAAATCGCAGCATGGATGATTCCGGACGGTCTGAGTATCCCCGAATCGAAGATCTCGCTGAAATCTGAAGGGCCGCTCGCCATTTTCTCGTCCGTCGCACTCGCCCTCGTGGCATGGTTCCTGGCCTCCGTGCGTGGAGAGCCGGCGGTCGTCCCCGGTCTCTTCGTCGTTCTCGGTGTGCTGGGAATTGGTCTCAGCACGTTGCACCTGGGGAGGAAGGAGCGCGCGTGGCGCGCGGTACTCAACTTGCGGAGTTCGTGGCTGAGCCGCGAAGTGCTTGCCTATTCGCTTTTCATCGGGATGGGATGGCTTTCGACGGCGATCTTCCCCCAAATCGGGCTGATTGCCTGGGCCGCTGCGGCCCTCGGGGTCTTTCTTTTGATCGCCATAGACAATGTGTACATGGCCATGGCCCGTGATTGGTCCGCTCAACTGGACGGTCAAGCCTCGCTTCTTGCGGCAGCATTCATTGTCAGTGTGATGACGGGGAATGCGCTGATGTCCGGTGGGACCGCTGTGGTGCGGTTGTACGCCTTTGTTGACCGCATACAGCGGCGAAGAAAGAACAGAGAGGGGACACGCCAGCCCGGTTGGTTGAGCCTCTTCCGTTTGATCATCGGACTCGTCGTCCCTGCGATCCTGTGGGCGGCCGACGGGGGAGTCTCGCCTGCAGTCCTCGCGTGTGTGCTTCTTGGTGAGTTCGCCGACCGTCTCGATTTCTACGATTCCCTCGACATCACGACGCCGCGACGGTCGATGTTGCTCGATCAACGGTCCTCTCGCTGAACCGGCGCTCGACCACCGCTTCAAGAGACTGCAATCAGATCACAAGAGAACTACTCACCGTAGTTCCGATCAGGAGCACAACGCGCGAAGGTATCATCGCAGAAGCGCCCCAGAAACTCAACATCACGGACTCGCTTTCGAACGCGTTTCGCCCTGATCCGGAAACAATCCAGCTATTCTTCCCGAATACCTCCTAGACCGCCGACCAGCCAACCGGAAATGTATTCCGTGAGGTTTCACAGCCGCGGCGAGTGCTGTATGAGATGAATCAGCTCCATCTCAACGCGCCGAAACGGCTCTGGACCTACATTGCCGATCTCTACGCGCTCTCGCTTATCTTCGTGGCCGTGACCGGGCTCTTCGTTCTCAAGGGCCGGATGGGCATCACAGGCCGCGGTGCATGGCTGACATTGATTGGCGCAGTCATTCCAATCGCGTACTGGATTTACTGCCATTCCTGAGAACACTTCAGAGATCTATTTCACCCTTTCAGGGTTTGAGGATAA
>DOWV01000332.1 GCA_003519375.1 Bacteroidota bacterium | reverse complement strand
ATGCGTCCCTCGAACGTGTTTCCAATCTCTTTCGTTCGACGCGTCCAACCGCTGTCAATTTGTTTTGGGCTGTTGACAGGATGCGCCGCACAGCACTCGACGCGGCCACGCACTCACCACGCACACTCGCCGAGAGGATTCTTACAGAGGCGAAAGCAATCCACGGTGAAGATGAAGAACAGTGCCGCGTGATCGGCGTTGCCGGGTCGAAGATCTTGCCGAACGCAGCGATGGTTCTGACGCACTGCAACACAGGGAGTCTCGCCACAGGAGGCGACGGCACTGCGTTGAGTGTACTCAAAGTCGCCTGGGAATCGCACATGCTGAAACATGTCTATGTCGACGAGACGCGTCCGCTGCTCCAGGGTGCGCGCCTGACAGCCTGGGAGCTTCAGCAGCTCGGGATTCCATTCACACTTATTACGGACAGCACCGCGGCATTCTTGCTCCAGCAAGGGAAGGTCAATGCCGTCATCATCGGTGCAGATCGCATCACGGCGAATGGAGATGTGGCGAACAAGGTCGGGAGCTACGGCCTTGCCGTGCAGGCAAAGTATCATGGAGTCCCGTTCTTTGTCGCAGCTCCAACTACCACGATCGACTTTGCAATGGAATCGGGAAAGGAAATCCCGATCGAGCAACGAAGCGGTATGGAAGTGACAGAAATCGCCGGAATACGTATCGCTCCGCCTGGTGTTGAAGTGTATTCTCCTGCATTCGACATTACTCCTCATGAACTGGTCTCGGCAATCGTAACCGACCGTGGTGTGCTTCGCGCGCCATATCGCGAATCCCTCGCTTCTCTGAAACAAGAGAGGACATCTCTGGAGCGTCATCCACGGAAGGTGTGAATCGTGAGCTCGGTGATCACAAAAACCGATGCCGTTGTGTTGAAGGCGATGAAGTACCGTGACACCAGCAAAATTGTCACCTTTTATACCCGTAGTTTTGGCAAGCTCAAGGGAATTGCCAAAGGCGCCCGGCAGCTTCGAAGCAAATTCGGGTCGTCACTTGACCCTCTTTCGCAAGTCTCCCTTGTTCTCTACAAGAAAGAACAGCGGGATCTTCACCTGATATCGCAATGCGATCTTCGCGGTTCGCCGAAGCAAACCCGGAGCGATCTGGAGAAAATGGCCGTAGGGCTCGCAGTTCTTGAGCTCGTCGATCAGGTTGCCCACGAAGAAGAAGGGCACGAGGCTCTGTACTTGTTACTGAGTGAAACCCTGGACAGAATAGAAGACGCTGAGCGGAACGTCTTGAACCTGTACTTTTCGTTCGTGCTGCGAAGTTCGGCCTTGTTGGGATTCTCGCCCGACGTGGCCTCGTGTTCCGCGTGCAATCGGAGTCTTGACGAACTGGAAGGAGAGCGTTCCGTGTTCTTCAGGCTCTCCAGCGGGGGAATCCTCTGTCCGTCGTGCGCCGAAGGCAGCCGGACGCGTGACGGAAATCGTGACTTGCGATTTCATAAGCGCGGAACGAGGAACATTCCGGCGGTACGGGAAGAGGGGAGAGTGCGGGTCGAAATCGGAACTATGAAGGTTCTTTCATTTCTCCTGAAGTCGCCGCTGGCGAATGTCACGATGCTGGCGCTCGGACCGGAAAAGGGGAACGAAATCGATGGAACTTTACGTTTATATTTGCGTCAACACTTTGAGAATATAAAACCGGTGAAGGCTCTGGATTTGCTAAGGAAATTCAATAGTGCCGGATCGTGAACAGAGGCAAGTGTTCGCAGGACCTTCGACGGAAACCACTAATTTTTGTTCAACTGTGTTGTACGTCATTCGAGGAGGAAGGATATGTCGATGAAGTCTGTTGTTGTTGCAGTGTTGCTGATTTCTTTGGGTATCGTATTTGGCGTGACGCTTGTCTCGAGCTTCAAGGGTGTGGATTTCACATTCGCCGGACAAGATGTCAAACTCGGGTCGCAATCAAGATCGGCGGCTCCGAACGCATCCCTGAAGGCTCTCAATGACGCCTACCATGCCATCGCAAAAGATGTCACGCCGACTGTCGTGTACATCATCGTAACCTCGAAACCCAGGGCAGATCGGAGCAACCAGAATCCGTTCTTTCACTTCTTTGGCCCTGATGCACCGGCAACGCGGCCTCAGCCTGAAGTCGGAGCAGGCTCGGGTGTAGTCCTGACGCCGGATGGGTACATTCTTACCAACAATCACGTCGTCGAAGGTGCCAGCTCCGATGGTATCGAGGTGACGTTGTGGGACAACCGGGTATTCAAGAAGGCGAAACTCGTCGGTACGGACAAGTACACCGATCTCGCTGTCATCAAGATCGACGCGCAGGACCTTCCGGTTCCACGGCTCGGGAATTCCGATAACGTCGAAGTCGGCCACATCGTCATGGCGATCGGAAATCCGCTCACTCTGACGTCAACGATGACGCAGGGCATCGTCAGCGCTCTCGGCCGGCAGCTCAATATCATTGACGAACAGAGGACGGGCTTGAGCATCGAAGATTTCATTCAGACCGATGCAGCGGTAAATCCCGGCAACAGCGGTGGAGCGCTGGTCGATGTCAACGGTGAGGTCGTCGGGATCAATGCGGCGATTGCTACGACCAACGCGCGCTACCAGGGATACAGCTTCGCGATTCCCATCAACCTCGCGAAGAAAGTCGCAACCGATATCATCAAGTTCGGAAAGGTTCGCCGTGGGTACATCGGGGTATCGATCCAGACAGTGGACGCGACCCTCGCGAAAACAAGAGGTCTCAGCAAGCCTGCAGGAGTGTTCGTTCAGTCGGTGACTTCGGGAAGTGCCGGCGAAGCCGCGGGAGTGAAGGAAGCTGATATCATCATGTCGGTTGACGGGAAAGAAGTCAACACCAATAATCAGCTCCAGACGATCATAGCGTCGAAGTACCCGGGCGAGACGGTGACCTTGAAGATTTTCCGCGACGGAAAGACGATCGAGAAGAAGGTCACGCTGAAATCGCGGGACGAGGTTGAGCAGACGACGGCGGCGAATGAGGAACAGGATCAGGAAGATGAGGTCACAGACGCCAGGTCCAGGAACTCACTCGAACTTGAGGAGCTCGGCATGACGGTGAAGAATCTCGAATCGAAAACGAAGAAACAGTACGGGATCGAGCATGGTGTGCTCGTCGAATCCGTGGACCGGTTGAGCGAAGCAGGAAAACGTGGCGTGCGTGCCAGCGATGTCATCGTGAGCGTCGGTGAGCAAACGGTTACTTCGGTGGCGCAATTCGACAATTTGCTGAAAGGCAAGAAACCCGGCGAAGCTGTGCTGATGCGTGTGAAGGGGGCGGACAAGTCCACGCGCTTCATTGCAATCGAGATTCCGGAGAAGTAAATCGACTCGTCGCTGGTGTGGAAGCGCAGGATCAGACCCGTGTGAGGCCTTGAGCTTGCGCTTCTTTTTTTCTGCCATTCTCCGTTGAAAATCGCCGCGAATTTCGCTTTATTGACATACACGTCGTGTATGGGCAGGTCCAACAGAGGAATCTTCCGTGATTCGATATCTCACAGCTGGTGAATCGCACGGTCAGGCGCTCGTCGGCATCCTCGAAGGTGTTCCGGCGGGG
>DOWV01000274.1 GCA_003519375.1 Bacteroidota bacterium | reverse complement strand
CCTTCTCCAGATCGAGATCCCCCCATTTACGAGAAATAGAATGCACACGTACGGGGATGCTCTTCCGGGTCAAAGCGGAGTCATGGCTCCGCGACGGATGCACTTGGGGAACGAGCTTCCCTTGGAAGGTCTTATTCAAAATGCTCTACCGTAGGGTTCACGGTCGAGATAAATGGAAGGGTAAAGCCGAGAAAGTCCCCAAAAGAAGTCTGGTCCTCAATGTCGGCGCCCGGATCCGGATTCCTTTCGGGAACCTCATCTCAAATTCATTTTTTTCTTGACACCTGTATAAACTTACAGTACAGGAATTTTAACTCAAAACACTTTTGGTCTGGCCATGGCTATGAAACAATCCGCATTAACGCAACGGCAAGCGGAAATCTTAAGTTTCATCAAGACCCGTATCCAGCATTTGGGCTTCCCCCCAACCATATCTGAGATCCAAGTGCAATTCTCGTTTAAATCTCCAAATGCAGTTCAAGAGCACTTGAAGGCACTCGAACGGAAAGGGCAGATTCGACGAAACCCAAACCAGTGGAGGGGATTGGAACTTGTGACTTCCGATAAAGAGAAGGAGGGAGCGATTCAATCGACAGTCTCCGTGCCATTGATTGGTCGAATCACCGCAGGACTTCCCATTCTGGCTGAAGAAAATTTTGATGGAACAATTTCGGTGGATCACTCCCTCGTTGGCCGCGCTGCGAAGCTCTTTGCGCTTCACGTGCGCGGCGACAGTATGATAAAGGCTGGCGTCTATGATGGAGATATTGCCATTGCCCAACAACAATTCACTGCAAATCATGGAGATATCGTTATCGCTTTGCTGGGGGATGAAGCGACTGTGAAGAGGTTTCATCAGAAAAGCAATGCCATCACGCTGCAGCCCGAAAATGATGCAATGCAACCTATAAAAATCAGTGAAGGAACCGATTTTAAGATTCTGGGAAAAGTCATTGCCACATTGCACCGGATAGGAAATGAAAAAGTGGCATGATAAGCTGGAAACGCCGATTCCTTGCAGAATTAATAATGGATTCAAAAAGTAAGAGGGTTTCACACAAATGATCACCACTGCGCCAAATGACTGGAAGAAAGACTTTGGCCTTGATGGCCGAAAACCGCCGTACTTCTTTTCGAGCGTAGACCAACTCGACGGCGCAGCAGGGAAGGTGCCTCATGCCCATATCCTTCGCCGTGCCTTTGAACAGCTTGGCATTGAGGGCGTTCTCTGCCAGGAACACAGTCCGGTCATCTACTTCCGTCAGGTCAGGAAGATTGACCCCGCCGATATCATTACTCTTCATCGCTCCTTCTGGAACCAAGGGATCGCCCCAATCTTGGTCATCATTGCCCCAGACGAGGTTCATGTCTATTCGGGGCTAATTCCCCCGGAAGATACTCCCACGAAAACTGGGCAGGTGCCTGGATTTGTCGAGAAGTTGAACCGCATTCAGGATCAAGTTCGGTCTTTCCTGCTGTCCGTTGAATCCGGCGAGTACTTTCACGTTCACCGGCGTTCCTTCGACCCACGCAAACGGGTTGACCGGGATTTGCTCCGTAACCTTGACGCGACGCGGCTGAAGCTCAGTCAGGTCCAAGCCACACAGCTTGAACCGCAGGCACTCGATGCACTTCTTTGCCGGCTGGTTTTTACCTGCTACCTCTTTGATCGTGGCATCATCGACCGGGACTACCTCAAGGCGCTTCACATCAACAGTGCGGAACACTTGCGAGATATACTCGCCAAGGAACCCCGGACGGATGCCAAGGCCAATCTCTACATGCTGTTCGGCCAACTGGGCAACGACTTCAACGGCGATCTATTCACTGCTGACCTGGAGGCAGAAAGCCGGCAGATCAGGGTTGCGCATCTTGACATCATTGACGACTTTTTTCATGGCACCGATGTTCAAACGGGGCAGCAGACATTCTGGCCCTATGATTTCAGTTTCATACCGATAGAAACCATTAGCGCGATTTATGAACACTTTCTGAAATCGGCCGGAGTGGAGCAGAAGAAGGAAGCGGGAGCGTTTTATACTCCCAGATTTCTGGCAGAATTTGTCTTGGACGTGGCTTTGGAAGGCGAGACCTCCCTACTCGACAAGCGGTTCCTCGATCCCGCTTGTGGCTCAGGCATTTTTCTCGTCGGATTGTTCAACCGTCTTGCCGAAGAATGGAAGTTGAAGAATCCCGGAGCGCGTTACGACCGCCGTGCTATCGGCCTCATGGACGTTCTCTGCACGAACCTTCACGGCGTGGATAGCAACCTCAGTGCCTGTCAGATTACTGCTTTCAGCCTTTACCTTGCTTTCCTGGACCAGTTATCGCCACCTGACATCCAAAAACTGCTTGGCAAGTGGGATCGTCTTCCCTACTTGGTTTCCGTCCCCGGCGAGACCAGATCGAATCAGCCCGGCGGAACAATCCGTTGTGCGGATTTCTTCACGGAAGCCGCGGATTTGACCTCAAAGGCTCATATGATTATTGGCAATCCCCCATGGGGACCGGTGATGAAGAATATCCCGACTACCGCTGCGGAAGCATGGTGTGCAGAACCTTGTCGCAAATTCAAGCATCCCAATCGTGAAAAATCCATCCCCTTTATTTGGAAAGCCCCTACACACTTGGAGGACGGCGGGAACGTGTGCTTCGTTCTGCCGCATGGCATACTGTTCAATCACAACGATACAGCCATTCGTTTTCAAGAGGCGCTTTTCCGAACCCATGCAGTGGATCGAGTCGTCAACCTGACTGACTACCAATTCTTTCTATTCGAGGAATCACAAGCGCCGGCCCTCGTCATCCGATATCGCAAGGAGAAGCCCGCAGATAGCGCTCAGCGCATCGACTACTGGGCGCCGAAGACAGACTGGGCTGTCACGCAGGCAGAGATCGTGAGCATCCTACCGCAAGACCGCTCGCAAATCACTGTTCGCGAGGTGCTCGACGATCTCAAGGGTGACGATGCACCACTAATTTGGAAAGCGAGATTCTGGGCAACACCAAGAGATTGGCGATTGCTTGACCGGCTTTTGCTCATGTCACGGTTGCGGGATATAGTATGTCAACCCGGGCGAGGTGCGGCGAAGCGATGGTTGATTGCCGAGGGCTTTCAACCATTCGGAAAGAATGATCCGCCTTCCTCAAGGAAGACGCTGCAACTCCCTACCCCCACATTCATCGAGGCGACGCATCCCGGCATCGACCTTTTCATTCTTCCGGACGATTGTAAAACGCTGCCTAGCAAGCAGATCGAAACGCGCAGGCTAATCCGAAACACTTCGATCTTCGAGGCCCCCCACGTCCTCGTCGCGCAAGGATTCTCCCATGTTGCGTTCACTGATTTCGATGTGTCTTTTCGTCATGCGCTGCGTGGCATCCATGGACCAAAATCGGATCGCGATCTCTTAATCTTTCTTGCAGCGTACCTCCGGTCAGACCTTGCCAGATTCTTTCTTTTCCACACGTCCTCTAACTGGGGAGTGAGTCGCGCAAAGGTTCATGTTGAAGAATTGCTCCGACTGCCGTTTCCTTTGCCCGAAGACACGCATAACCCGAAGCGCTGCCATGCCATTGTTCGTGAAGTCGCTGCCGCTGTGATGAAGGCGACAGAGGAGGCATCCGGTGTCCTTGCTGACCGTGAGGGAATCGTGCGCCGCACGCAAGAGTTCGTCGGCAAACTGATCGAGGAGTATTTCGACATCGACGAAATCGAGCGGATGCTGATTACCGACACGGTCCAAATCATCATTCCGAGTGTTCGACCGTCGCGTGTAAAAACCAATGTGCCGACCATCAAGCAGAGCAGCGCCGCGATCCGTACCTCATACACCAGCTTGCTCTGTGAACGGCTGAATCGCTGGGCGACGCAGGAATACAGGGTACACGGGAAGACCATGGCCGACTCGTCCATCGGCGTTGGCATGGTCGTTCTCGAAAAAACCGGACGTGAAGAGAAACCGACACAACTATCCGCGACTGATGGCGAGCTGTTGAAAGCCATCGGTACCCTCCAGCGGATTGCCGCCAAGAGCCACGGCACTTTCGAAATCGTACGCGGTTTGAAAGTATTTCACAAGAATCTGCTGTACATCACCAAACCGCTCGGGCAGCGGTTCTGGACTAATACGGCCGCTCTCAACGACGCCGACGATATTGCAGCCACGATCCTCGCTCGGTCAACTCGGGAGGAGGCATGACGGTCGGAGATCCTTCTTACTGGGATGATTTCTTCCAGCAGAATCTGATACCCAGCGTTCTATCGTACGTCATCGCAACCTGGGAGCAGATGCCAACGCCGGGACCCTCAGACCTCGAGGATGCGATTTCGGTCAAGCTTTACTCCGCGCTCATCAAAGCCAAGGACCGTAATGTCCATGCATTCTTGATCCGTTATCAGGACGTAGAGGTCGATACAGACCTTGCGAAGGAAACGGGAAGGAAAGACATTGTGTTTTTCCCTTCAGTCCAGGAGGAAATTTACCTCTGCCTTGAGGCGAAACGCCTGAATGCCGTCATTTCCGGCGTACGCCGCTCACTCGCCGATGAGTATGTCAAGGAAGGCATGCAGCGATTCGTGGACGGCAAATATGCCCGATTTGTTCGGCACGGAGCAATGCTTGCCTATGTCCTTGATGGAGACATACACAGGGCTATGCAGAATGTCGAGAACAACATACACAACCGCCGTGCAGAACTCCGCATGGATAAGAACGGTGGCTTCCTCACCTCGACGATTCGCCCTGACGACCCCCATACCCAGGAAACTAGACACCGCAGGGCACACGAGAAGGCGATTTTCCGTATTCACCACCTTTTCGTATCCGGTTGATTGAATTGAAATTGAATTCTTGATAAGAATTTGTTTTTATGTGGGTTGACAATCCGGAAGAGGCGAAACGCCGTCGAGCGAACGTCCTGTTATCGAGGGTAATCTTTCTGAAGCGAAACGGCGCCGCCAGGGGGCAGGCGCCGTTTCGCTTCAGAAAAGTGTAGTCGTGCGAGGTCAGCCGTCGAGGGCGCCGAC
>DOWV01000363.1 GCA_003519375.1 Bacteroidota bacterium | reverse complement strand
CAGGGAAGTCCGCCAAGAAGCGCTAAGGGGATTTTTGAGATGAGTTCTAATGAAATTCCGACAGAATTCTCAACGATCGATTCTATGAAAACCAAAATCCCCTTCATCATCGCCGCCGTGACAGTCCTGAACCTCAATGCGCACAGCCAGACCGCCACACCCTTACAGAGCGCCGACGTCAAGCTCATCTACTCCTCCGATATCTACTTTCCTCCCGACGATCCGGATGACTGGTTCGACCTGGCGACACTATATGCTACGCCCGGCATAGAGGTGTTAGGCATCATTCTCGATCAACAATTGTACGACAGACGTCCGGAGCGAGAGGGGACAGGCGCCATTCCGCTCAAACAAATGTTCGAAATCTCGGGAAGCACGGCGCCGCATGCTACCGGTCTGCGGACCGCGTTGAAGAGCATCGACGACAAATGTCTCGACCAGCCCGCTGCCTGTCAAAAAGGGGTGGAGATGATACTGGACCTCCTGGGAAAGACGGAGGGAAAGGTCATACTCCTGACTGTCGGAACCGGGCGCGACATCGCTGCCGCATACAATCGCAATCCCGGACTTTTCCGCAAGAAGATTTCAAAGATCTATCTGAATGCCGGCGTCTATGGTTTTCCCCAGGGGCGATTCGACGTAAACCTGGAAAAGGACCGGAACGCCTTCATTGCCATCATGAAATCCGGCCTGCCGGTCTACTGGGCACCCTGTTTTGGAGAGAGCAATTATGAGACTTACTGGCAGGCCAATCAGGGCAAGCTGCTCGAATCCGCCGCGAGGAGGTTGCAGAATTATTTCCTTTACGCGTTTTCGAAAGGCACAGGAAAGATCGGCCCGCCAGCCGAGCGGACAATCGCTGATCCACTCAAGTTCCTGAACAGGCCCGGAGACCCGGACGAGCTGCGGAAACTGTATGGCCTGTCCCGCAACATGTGGTCCACCGCGTCTATCCTGGATGCCGCCGCTTTGAAGATATTCAGGAACGATCAGGGCGGCTGCACCGCCTCACGCAGCCCCGTCGGTGATTTCACACGTGAAGTCAACCCGTATTCGTTTTCGAAAATGAAGGTGTTCATCGACGATCAGGGGCGCGTGGATCCACGCAAGCCCGGCAACATAGAAGTCTTCGTCTTTCACAAGAACGATGTTGGCGAATACAGAAGTTCATTAGAAAGCGTGCTGGAGAAAATGTTTGGCGGATTCCGATGACGCGGATCCTCGCGGATTGCGGGGCGGGATCTGCGAATGATTCTCATCTTGACGCGCCGCACCATTGCCCAGCGGCCATCAACAGCACAGATTGCCTCCTCTCTGCTTCATCCAAGCAACTATTTGCTATTCACACTTCACTATTTACCACGAAGTTTTGCAGTGCTGATCAGGGCCGGCTCTCGTCTCTGAGGACAAAGCGCTCTCGTTCCCCGGCATAAATACCGGGCAGGACTTGCAGGAATCCTTTGAGGCAAGGTGACCGTCACTTTGCTGCGAATAATCATGAGTGCCGGTCACCTATCTGCGCCAGTCCTGAGGGCGGGACTCCGCGCACCCTTCGACTCCGCACGGGACGGTACTTAGAAGCTCCGCTCAGGGTGCGAGTTCCTTTTTTTGATGGCCTCCTCTCAAAACATAGCCGCATCCTGAGCGCAGTCCCGACGTTCCTTGTCGGGACGAAGTCGAAGGATGCCCCGAGCCGGCGAGTGCGCGCGATGAAATAAGCGCTGGTTCCCCGGCATAAATACCGGGTCAATGGACTCGGTGTAGATGGTTGGATTCTCTCGGATCCCCCAGCATAAATGCCGGGCCAGGTTTGCGAGGGATTCATTCCCGCCGCCCGAAAAAAAAGCAGAGCCGCATCCTGAGCGAACCGCCGACTTGCCCGCCGCCAGAATGGAGGAGGCGGTGAGTCGAATCCTTCGACTCGTCTTGGAAAGTTCTCAAATCTCGCTCAGGATTCGACCCTGAGCTTAGCCGAAGGGTCGAAGGACGGAGTGGAGGCATCGAAGGATGTCACAAGCCGGCGGCGTGAGTCCGATTTGTTCGTACGTAGATCCAGTGAGAATCGGACTCTACTTGAGATCCTGCGGCAGGGCTTGCTCCTGCGCCGCGCTTGGAAGGCTTCCACACGACGATACCTGCCCATCCCGAAATGAATTTCGGGCTACATCTGTCGTCTCACGTCTAACCACACTGGAACCACCTCAGCCCTCACGTCTCACCAACCAGGCTCCACGCCAGCTATATTGCGAATGATTCTCATCTGCAATCCAGCCAACTTTGCCCACCGGCATCCATCCGCTCAGATTTCCCCCTCTCTGCATCATCAGAGAACAACTATTGACTATTCACTCTTCACTATTTCCTACCAAGGTTTGCAGTGTTTGATGCGCATGTAGTACTTTTGTGACGTTGATTTTGGCGAAAAGATTGGCGTCATTTCGCGTATCAGATCCGATCGAAGGTTTCTCATTATGAAACCTATCGCTCCACCTTCCCGGTTAGACTTCCGAAACTGATAGCACAACATACTTGATCACCGAAGCCGATACCTGCCGAAAATATGTCCTTCCGAAGCTAGTCGATGCTGGTTGGGATACCGATCCACATTCTTTCACAGAGCAAAAGAGCTTTACAGATGGGCGAATCGTTGTTGTCGGGACGAGGCCGACGCGTCGAGCACAGAAGCGTGCCGACTATTTGCTCCGATACACCAGAGATTTCATGATCGCAGTTGTCGAGGCGAAGGCGGCGTACAAGTCGGCAGGTGAGGGGTTGCAGCAGGCAAAGGAGTACGCTGAGAGTCTGGGACTCAAGTTTGCATATTCAACGAACGGGCATTCGATCATTGAGTTCGATTTCCTCACCGGCGAGGAAACCGAAATTGTCGAGTTTCCATCCCCTTCAGATCTTTGGAGACGACTCGCCGGCAAACAGGCAATCACCGAAGAAACCTCGCGGCGACTACTTGCCCCGTACAATCACCAAAGTGGCAAGGTGCCGAGGTACTACCAAGAGATCGCGATCAACAGGACAGTTCAGGCCATTCTGCAAGGAAAGAAACGCGTACTGCTGACGATGGCAACTGGCACGGGGAAGACGGTCGTTGCCTTTCAAATATGCTGGAAACTTTGGAATGCACGCTGGAACCGGAAGGGCGGTCATCGCAAGCCGCGCATCCTCTATTTGTCCGATCGCAACATCCTGGTGGATGACCCAAAAGACAAGGATTTTGCGGTATTCGGACATGCTCGCTGGAAGATCGAAGACGGTATCGCTAATAAAAGCCGGGAGATTTTCTTCGCAATCTATCAAGCCATTGCGAAAGATGAGCGGCGGACCGGTTTGTTCAGAGAGTATTCCCAGGACTTCTTTGACCTCATCATCGTGGACGAGTGTCATCGGGGCAGCGCGAAGGACGAGAGTAATTGGCGGGAAATTCTGGAGTATTTTCACCCCGCATTTCAACTGGGGATGACGGCGACGCCGCTCCGAGAAGACAATCGGGACACTTACAAGTATTTCGGCAACCCGATTTACACCTACAGTCTTCGACAG
>DOWV01000163.1:27721-28856 GCA_003519375.1 Bacteroidota bacterium | reverse complement strand
AGGGAAAAGGAGAGCATACCGGATCATGGTTGGTCACCTCCAGGCAAACGTTGGATTCAGCGGGAACTCGAAGAACGGATTTCAAGCATTGAAGCCAGAACTCTTTAAGTACTGCTTCCAGAACACAAAATTACATCCCAGTGAGCAGCGGGATCAGACATTTATTCCAGTACCTTATCCTTCGTCTGCGAAAATCTGTGTCATCAGTGTTGTCAGTGTGCTATTCCGGGCATTGTCATGGAAACGGACCAATCTACTCGAATTGATATCCGAATTCAACAATCGTTGATTCTCCTCCCCCTTTTCCTTATGATGCTACACACATTTGGAGGATCGCTTGAAGAAAAAGAGCATCGAAACGCTGTTTGGAGAGTACGTCGCCGTCGTTCGCAGGCTGCGAAAAGAATGCCCCTGGGACCGGGAACAAACTCACGAATCGATCCGTCACAGCCTCATCGAGGAAGCCTACGAAGTCGTCGAGTCCATCGATCATGGCGACCTGGGAGAGCTGAAACTCGAACTCGGCGACCTTCTGCTCCACGTCGTCCTCCATTCGATCATCGCTGAGGAGGAACGTGCCTTTACGATAGCGAACGTTATGAGCGAATCGAGCGCCAAGCTTATCCGCCGCCACCCGCACGTGTTCGGAGATGTCAGGGTATCATCCTCCAGCGACGTCAAGTTGAACTGGGAAAAGATCAAGCTCACCGAAGGTCGAAAATCCCTGATGGATGGCGTTCCGAAGAAACTTCCTTCGCTGCTTCGCTCTCATCGCCTGCAGGAAAAGGCATCCAAGGTGGGTTTTGACTGGAAGCGAAAGGAAGATGTCTGGAAGAAGGTGAAGGAGGAGATCACGGAACTGCACGAAGCGGAAAAGAAACGGTCCCATCAACACCTCGAGGAAGAATTTGGCGACCTCCTTTTCGCCCTCGTGAACTACGCCCGGTTCCTCAAGATCAATCCTGAAAGTGCGCTGCACCGCTCAACACGGAAATTCGCCAGAAGATTTCGGCAGATCGAAGAAGAACTCCAAAAACGAGGGAAGAAGCTCGAGCACTCGTCGCTCGAGGAGATGGATGCTATCTGGAACGAAGGAAAGAAACAGGAGAAGCATGCTCTGAGGAAGGCTGCCCCC
>DOWV01000163.1:26391-27533 GCA_003519375.1 Bacteroidota bacterium | reverse complement strand
TGTCCCCCGACGGCCGGCGGGACCTTCCCTTGGGCGCCCTTGCGGCTTGCGTCGTTGGCGGCCTGAAACCTATCGTACGCATCGATGATGTCTTTCACCAGTCGGTGCCGCACAACATCATTCCGGTCAAAATACGCAAAGCCCACCCCCTGAATCGACTTCAGAATCTCCTGAATCTGCACAAGCCCCGAGACCGTCGAGCTCGGAAGATCAATCTGCGTGACGTCACCCGTGATGACGGCCTTCGAGTGAGGACCCAACCTCGTCAGAAACATCTTCATCTGCATAGCGGTTGCGTTCTGCGCCTCATCGAGAATGACGAACGCATTGTGCAGCGTGCGCCCACGCATATAGGCAAGCGGAACGATTTCGATGATACGCTTCTCCATGTAGCTGCGCAGCTTCTCGGCGGTCAGCATGTCATCGAGGGCATCATAGAGGGGACGAAGATAAGGATCCACTTTTTCCTGCAGATCGCCCGGCAGGAATCCCAGGTTTTCGCCCGCCTCGACAGCCGGACGGGCCAGCACCACTTTTGTCACATCTCTGTTCTTCAGTGCCGCAACTGCCATCGCAACGGCCAGATAGGTTTTTCCCGTGCCGGCCGGGCCGATCCCGAAGACAATGTCATTCCGTCGGATGCTCTGGACGTACAACTTCTGTCCCGGCGTTCGGGGTTTGACAATACCGATTTTCGTGTAGAGGATGGCGAAATCTGAATCTTCTGCTGCGACTTCCCGCGGCGTCTCCGGTGAGGACCCATTCACCGTCACCAGATCGATAACGGTATCGACATCATTGGGCGTGAGGTTTCCGTTCTTGTTGAGGATGTAAATCAGTTCCTTGAAGATCCGCTCGACCTTTGAAGCATCGTTCTCGGAACCGCGGACCGTCAACTGATCCCCGCGAACGGTAATGGTCGCATCAAATCGGTCTTCGATCACCTGCAGGTTCGCGTCGTTGAATCCCAGGAGCTGCACTGCATCTACACCCGCCAGGTGCACTCTACGTTCAGCCAATCCGATGGACCTCCTGTCTACAACCTATCTCAAAAACACTTTCGGAAGAAAAGAACGTCTCACGCCAAGCCGCAAAGTCGCTAAGAAAATATATTTGTATCCGCTTTTTGCGGCTTAGCGCCT
>DOWV01000163.1:0-26282 GCA_003519375.1 Bacteroidota bacterium | reverse complement strand
GCCTTTGCGTGAGTTCTTTGAAGAGAACGTTCACTCCCAGATCGGAAAAAACGAAACGCCCTCAAAGCCGCACACCGGTGCGGAGAGGGCGCTTCGAAAAGCGTGGAATGTCGATTCTTCAACAATCGTAGGGAGCTCTTACTCCTTATTGCTTCACGGGAGCAGCTGGTGCTGCTGCCGGCTCTTCGGCTGCCTTCTTCTTGTTCCAATAGGAACGTGCCGCTGATTTCTCTTCCTTCGTCAGGTCTGCCTTGGGCGGAATCGACAGGACCTGCCCCTTCTTGATCACGTCGGGATTCTTAATCTTGTCCTTGTTGCCCTGCCAGATTTTCGGCCACAGGAATGCATTGTCATAGATCTTCGGCTTTTTGGCAATGTTCCAGAGACAATCGCGATCTTTCGCCCACGTACCGACCGTGTAGGTCATGGCGAGCTGCGCCGATTCAAGGGTTTTGCGGAGCGCATCGATGCGGTTTTGCTGCTCTTTGACTCTGTCATAGTACTTCGGCAGCGCACTAAGCTTGTTCTTCTTGACTTCATCGAGCGTATTCTGGACATCATCGATCTCACCTTTCCGCGCCCAGAGGTCCTGGTTCGAGAGGCGGGAGAGTTCGTTGATCTTTGCATCGATTTCATCAAGCTTCGCGGCGAACGAGCGTTCAGAAGCTGCATCGGCGCCAACGAGGGCCATCAGGTCGTCGTTGCATTTTTTCACCGCAGCGGCTTTGTCCGCATCTTCCCTCTTCAACTTGTCGATTTCCGCCTGAATGCCGGCGAGCTTGGTCTTCAGTTCATTGCGCTTCGCCGTGAATTCAGTGATCTGTTTCTGCCAATCTTCCTTGGTCATTTCTTGTGCAGCGGCATAGGAGCCCACAGTGAGCACTAAGGCCGCCACGAGAACTACGCAATTCAATACTTTCATGGTCTTTCTCCTTGTCGTTGGCCTTAGGTTACATTCCCTTGAGACGTTCTTGCACGAGGGATTTTTCCTTCTCGCATTGTGCCAGCTGCGCCGTTTTGTCTGCGATCGCTTTCTGCAGGGCAGCTACTTCGGATTGCTTCGCGGCGACCTGCCGTTCGAGCGAAGAAACCTCGGCTTTCAGATCTTCCAATTGCCTGAGCTCTTCTGCATTGGGCCTACTGGTGCAGCCCGTCGCCAGCGTCGCCAGCAACGCACCCGCAACAATGAACCCAGCAAGTGATTTCTTCATGAGCACCTCTCCTATGTAATCAAGTACGTCGTCTTAGACAGTGGATCAAATGCTGCAGAATGATACAACTTTGAGCCGAAAAAGTCAAGGGAAACACGCACGCGAAGATTTTATTAGCATTCGCTCAGAGAAGCCCACGTTGCGCAAAACTGGCGAATTGCGCACCTGCCACGATGACATGGTCATACACGGGAATCCCGAGAATTTTTCCCGCCTCGCAGAGCTGCCTCGTGATGGCAATATCCTCCTGGCTCGGCTCCGGATTGCCGCTCGGATGGTTGTGGACGAAAATCACGCTCGCTGCCTTTTCTTTCAGCGCCTCCGAGAAGCACTCGCGGGGATGGACGAGAGACGAATTGAGCGTCCCGCTCGAAACACGGATTTCCCGCACGAGCTGGTTCGCCGTCGTCAGAAGAAGAGCCCAGAACTCTTCGTGGCGAAGATCGCACAACCTGGGGAGATAGACCCGGGCGACATCCTCAGGCGCGTGAAAGAGCGGCCGATCGACGCCATTGCTTGCTGGAAGACGCCGCGCGAGCTCAAATGCTGCTACAATGCTTGCCGCACGGACACGCCCGATGCCAAGCTGACGCAGGTCCGGGATCGAGAGTCTGGCGAGATCGCGAAGCGTGCGGCTTTCCGAAAGGAGCTTTTTCGCCAGGTCGACGGCTGTAACACCCTTGGAGCCTGAGCGAAGGAGGATTGCGAGAAGCTCTGCCTCGGTAAGCGACGCCGCTCCGTGATTGAGCAGTTTTTCGCGCGGTCTCTCCCCTGGCGGCCACTGTTTGATGGTCGTATGGTAGTACGAGGATTCAAAAACCGTGCGTTCCTGATGCACACAGCGGGTCATGCTGATCATTCGGTTCTGATAAGCGGGGTGCGGCTGACGTCGATCTCTCCGATTTTCCGGATCGCGCGCGCCTTGAATTGGAGGAGTGTGAGAAAAGTATTGACACGGCCCGGTCCAAGTACGATTTTCGAGTGAACACCCTGGAGGGGTCGGACCGAGCTGAGGGCTGAGACAATTTCTTCGCGACGCGTTGCTCCCTGCCGAATGGCTCGCAGGAGAAGCTTCATCACATCATAGCCGATCATGGCATTTCCGTCCGGCGCTTTGGAATACCTCGCTCGAAATTGACGGGCGAAATCCTGATACTGGGGGTCACTCTCTTCCCAATATGTATCGGTGGCAAAAATGACGCCGTTCGCATACTGCCGGTTCTGCTCGAGCTGTGCCGGATCGTCCCAGTTCCCCGTGCCAAGCAGCTGAGTCTGGAAATTGAAATAGCGAATTTGCGATGTCACAATCCCGATTTCGTCTGAGCCTGCAATCGGCACGAAGAAGGCATCAATCCCGGTGACAGGATAGTTCAAGCTGTCATACTTTGCCCTGATGCGCTGTGTCGGAATCTTCAGCGAATCAGCCACCCTTGCCCCTCTTTCGCCGAACAGCACCTCCACGCCGGTCAATCCGCCGATCGTTGTGAGCGAATCAATCACCTGTTGCTGGATTCCGGTCTGAAGCATTTTCTTCACGTCCTGCGGACGGAGCTTAGCTCCAAAATTGATGACGACAGGCTCCGCCTGCTCCATTCCCCGCTGACGAGTCCTTGCGAGTTCGTCGCGCAAGTCGGTTTGGCCGGGCGTGTACCACTCCGTCGAGACCAGCTCGGCGCCGAGGGCACGCACCTCGCGAATGAATGCTCCCGTCATGAGCTTGTTCATGGTGTCATTCGCAGAAAGGATCGCAAACCGGCGGGCACCGAGCGATTGAACGGCATACTGTGCCATCGCACGGCCACGCACAAGGTAGTCAGGATTCGCCTGAAAGACACTTTCGCCGATCGCCGCAATTCCCGGGGCTGTTGCCGTCGGCGATATGAGCGGAATCCCCTTCGCCGCCGCGAGCCCGGCTCCGGCCGCCACCTCATTGCTGAACACAGGTCCGACGATCGCGAGAATCTGGTTCTCCGCACTGAGCATGGAGATCTCTCTCGCAGCCGCCCCCGCATCCTTCTCCGAGTTGCGCACTTCGAGGCTCACCTTCGGCATGGCGTCCTGGTTGTGCTCGTCCGTGGCAAGCTTAATCCCATTCAACATTTCCTCCCCGATACTCTGGGCCGTTGACTGATCCGATTTGAGTGTCAGGGGAAGTACAACGCCGACCTTTACAACACCGCTGCGATCGATCCGATCGAGCAACGCTTCCGCCTCGGAACGGCGTGAGCTTCCGGGAGGGAGAGCAAGGACCGGCTGCAATGCTTCTCGCGCGGCCCTGGCGTCGCCGGTCCGGAGAACTTTCTCCGCGAGGGCCAGGGAAACAAAAGCCTTTGTTTCAAGTCGTCGTGCTTCTTTTGAAAGAGCGCGAAGATCGGGGATGTCGAGATTCGTCAAGACGACGAGTTCGAGCATCCTTCCTGCGCGGGCAGCCAGAGCGGTATCGGAAGAAGTCTGATGCACTCGCATGAAAAGCCCCGCGGATTCGTTGTATTGCTCAAGTTGGAAAAAATCGAGGGCGAGCGTATAGTGGGCATCGTCGATATACTCAGACCGCTGAAAACGATTGAGGAATCGGCGCAGCAGGTCGACGGACGACCGATAAGCACCCCGGTGGTACATCGCTTTCGCCGCCATGAGGTATGCTGCCGAGGCCCGATGGGAAACATCCGGCTGATTGACAACGCTAAGAAATCCTGCCTCCGCCCGGGCGTAGTCTTCGTCGGTGAAGGATTTCATCGCATCGAGGAACAGACGTTCCATGGCGGGCTTATACGCAACGCTGTCCTGTCCCCTGGCCTGAGAGCGCAGCTGGGACGGCAACGCCAGAAGGACGAGGAGCGTCAAAAGGCCTGACGAGCGGCGCAGTGCCATCATCGGGTTATGCCTGCGGCGGTTGAGATTGCTTGAGTTCACGCGTGCCCTGGAGAGCCCGGGCGTTATGCGGTTCCAATTGGAGCGCTTTTTCGAACAGCTCCTTCGCCCGCTGGGAGTCGCCCCTGCGAAGGAAGAGAAATCCAAAATCAACGACAGCATCGGTAAGCTGCGGGTTCATCTCAAGCGCCTTCCGCAAATACCGTTCGGCTTCTTCAAGCCGATGGAGCGAGAGAAGTGCTTCACCGCACATATGCCACGCTCGCGGTTCGCTCGGATCCATGTCGATCGCGATCGCAAACTCGTCATGCGCGCGGCGCCAGTCGTACATTTTTGCATATGCCGAGCCGAGCATGTAGTGGGCGATCCAGCTATTCTGTTCGCTTGCGACCGCCTCTTTGAGACATTCCACCGCTTCCCCGTAGGCTCCGCGGCGCAAGAGGAGCTCTCCGAGTGATTCATTGATCTTCGGAAATCGCGGATCGATGCGGCGTGTCGCACGGAAATGTATCTCGGCCAGACGTATGTTGTCCCTGTAATAATAGGCAAGGGCGGCGTTGAAATTGAGGTGCGCGCGTAATTCGTCATGCAGCGTTTTCTGCTCGCCCAGCAGTTTCTTGTAGTACGTCAGGGCCTTCTGATATTGTTCGAGCTTCAGATAGAGATTACCGACAAGAAACAGAATTTCGTGAGGCTCCGTGCTCGTGGAGACTGCGCGCAAAAGGGTCTTCTCGGCAGCTTCGTATTGCTTGAGCTCGAATTGTACATAGGCAAGCTCTACCCAGGCTATGTCAAGCTCGGGGGATGCTGCGGTAATTTTGTGGTAGAGCTGAAGGGCATGCAGTAGTTTTCGCTCGTCGACGAGTGAACGGGCTTGCTCCAACCATAGTGCAAGAGTGGGTTCGTCAATCATACTGGCTGAAGATAGAGAGAGACACGCTGAATAGCAATCAGAAATCCCTTTGCAGAGATCGGTATCCGACCATCAGCGCAAACACACTCAAAGCAGCCGAGAGCATGTAGAGCGTCGTCCCGGGAGCGACAATCGACGACATGTCAAAAGGAAGAAACTGGAACAGGGACTGGAAATACTCCGTTAACGGGATGATAAAAACGGAGACCAGCGCGAACAAATAGACGAGCGACATCAGGAACGTCAGTGTTGCCCCTTGAGAGGACGCGAGGCGGATCGGGTTCTTCTCTTTGTAGTTTGCGAAGAAACTGCCGAGACCCAGGTTGAGCGAAACAAGAGTCAACGACACCCAGATGGCGCTGAAGATCCCGAAGTACATCAAGAGCGGTCGACGCTCCGAAATCCTGACGAACGGGATATTTGAAAATATGGCGACAAGAAGCGCCGGTACGAGGACAAGAGCAAAGCCGGTTGCAAACTTGAGAAAATAAGGCTTCTTCATATTCAGGGGTGCGCTGAGCTGCGTCCAAAAAGCCTGTCCTTCGAGGCTGATCGCCGGGAAGATGAACCTCAGGGCAAGCGAGCAGCTGAGGAATCCTCCGAATGCGTACAAGATGAGGTAGCCGAGCGTCTGGACCTCGGTCACTCTCAGCTTTAAGTTCACGTTGGCAATGCTGACAGCAAACACGGCAACCAGCACGAGCATCAGGGCGAGATGGAGCCACTGGCTCGTTTCTCGCTGGAACAGGAAGTATTCCTTCTTGACCAGCACTTCAATCTGGGCCGGGAGACTCGACTCCTTTCGGAAATCGAACACCTTCACCTTCCGCCCCGCTTCTACCGTGTTGCTTCGTGCCTGGAATTCAAACGTCATCAACCATGTTCGGTAGTAGTACTTCCAGCCGATGTACAGAACGAATCCGAACACGGCCGATGTCAGGAGGAACAGAACTGCGGCCGAGGAGAATGAATCAAAGATGTTTCCGCGGCTCAGGTGAAAGAGGACCGAGGACGCGATCGTATTCGGGAGTAATGAAAGAGCCGGGATCTGAAACACATCAAGTGCCGATTGCTCGCCCAGCCGAAGCTTGCTGGCGCCCTCCAGCATCGTAATCGGACTCGAGAACTTGAAAAAGAGCGCCACCGAAGCGATATACACCGCCGAGAGTCCACCGACAACTCTCCGGAAACCGAAGCGGCTGGCGACCTTCACGAGCGACATCAGAACGAGGACTCCGATGCACGCGGACAGGAACAAGAACGGCGTGAAGACAAAGACAAGGAGGATGAAATACGTGTACCAGTGGTAGTTGAAGTACGTCCCATATCCCAGCAGAGCCATGAAGACGAGAAGAAAGAAGGTCGACGAGCTGTAGAGGAAATTGTCGAGGAACTTCAGAACAAAGATCTGCTCGAACGAGACGGGTTTTGTGAAGAGGTAGCCGACCTCGGGAGACTTGTACAGCGTTGCATACGAAACGATGATGTTCCCCATGTTCACCGCGACGAACAAGACAAACAATATCATCGAGACGAGGTGGTGGAACACCGCGAGCCCGACTTTCGGAACCAGGTACTGTGTGATCGCAAACGAAAGAATGTACGCTGAAAGACCGAATCCTCCAAAAACAACCACCGTACCTATTCCGCGCACCGCTGTGACCGCCCTTCGGTCGAAGGTCGTCTTCAGAAAGGAGAGGACCTTGTAGCGCAGGATATGAAAAAAAGTCTCCATCGGTTCGTCCGGAAGAAATGCCCCTACTTCGTGAGCTCGAGAAACACGGACTCGAACTTTCCGTCGAATTTCTGTTTATAGGCCTGAAGGTTCTCCTGCGTTCCGAGGAATACCAGGCGTCCGTCCTTGATGAACCCGACGCGATCGCAAAGTTCTTCTGCCGTCGGCAGGCTGTGCGTTGACATGAAAATGCTTACACCGCTCCCTGCCATCTTATGGAGGGTCTCACGCACAATTTTTGCGCTCCGGGGATCCAGTCCTATCATGGGCTCGTCGATAATGAGGGCTTTCGGCTCGTGGATCAGCGCGGCTGCGATCGTCACACGCTGGCGCATGCCCTGGGAATAATCCTCTGTGCGCTTATCGACCCAGTCGCCGATTTCGAAATGCTCGATCAGTTCCACAATCTTTCGCGCAACTTCCTTCTTCTCCATCTTGTAAAGCCCGCCGATGAAATAAAGGAACTCACGGCCCGTGAGCTTATCATAGAGGAAGGGCTGGTCGGGGACATATGATGTGACCGATTTCGCCTGCAGGGGATTCTTCACGACATCAAATCCGTTGATCAGGATCTGGCCGCTCGTCGGCCCGAAGAGTCCTGCCATCATTTTGATGGTGGTCGTTTTTCCGGCTCCGTTCGGACCGAGGAAACCGAAGAACTCTCCGGCAGGCACGGTCAGGGAAATGCTGTCCACCGCGGTAAAATTACCGAACTTCTTCGTGACGTTTCGAAGCTCTATCATAGGGACTGGTGAATGGATGTGGAAAGTTGATTCTTCTGTACTATCGCGGTACTGAAAGAGTAAACCGCCAAGACACGAAGATCGCCAAGGCACCTTGAAAATATTTTTTCGATGGGTATTCTTTAAACATCTTGGTGTCCCTGCTTACCCCGACATTTCAAGTCGGGCCGCCTTGTGCCGCCGTACGGAATCCCGCTCATTTAGACGACATTATAGTTGCGGGAGCGGTTCAATTCCTCCATGAGGAGAGGTCTTTCAGAATCCTCCCGGGAAAATCGGCGGCCCTTCGACCATCACTCCCACTCGATTGTGGCGGGAGGTTTTGTGCTGATATCGTAGACGACGCGGTTTATTCCGCGCAGTTCATTGCTAATCCTGCTCGAAATTCTCGCCAGTACATCGGCGGGAATACGGGCCCAGTCGGCCGTCATGCCGTCAACGCTCGTCACGGCACGGAGGGATACAACATTGTCGTAGGTCCTTCCGTCTCCCATCACACCCACAGAACGCACCGGCAGGAGAACGACAAACGCCTGCCATATCTCATTGTAGAGTCCGGCATTTCGGATCTCGTCGATAAAAATCTGATCTGCCTCGCGCAGGAGATCCAGCTTCGGCCGCGTGATGTCGCTCAGGATGCGAACCGCAAGACCGGGACCCGGGAACGGGTGCCGATCGATGAAATGCTCAGGGAGTCCAAGCCGCCGACCCACCTCACGCACTTCGTCCTTGAATAGTTCACGGAATGGTTCGAGGAGTTTGAAGTTCATCCGCTCGGGCAATCCGCCGACGTTGTGATGCGTCTTGATCGTCACCGACGGGCCTTTGAAGGACACGGATTCAATGACGTCGGGATACAGCGTCCCCTGTGCCAGAAACTCAAACGATCCGCCTCCCTTGCCGGCAATTCTCTTCGACTCCTCCTCAAAAACCTCGATGAAGGTATTCCCGATGATCTTCCTCTTTTTCTCGGGATCCGTCACACCTTCCAGTCTCGAAAGAAAGATGTCGGTTGCATCGACGTACGTAAGCTGCATGCGATAGGTCTTACGAAATGTCTCAACGACGCCCTCCGACTCCCCCTTCCGCATCAGCCCATTGTTGATGTGGACGCAATGGAGCTGCTCGCCGATCGCCTGATGCAGCAGCACCGCTGCGACCGATGAGTCCACACCGCCGCTCAACGCACACAGGACGCGCGAAGAACCGACCTTTGCGCGGATGTCAACCAGCGACTGCTCGATGAAATGCGCCGGTGACCAATCGCCCTTCGCACCGCAGACATGATGAAGGAAATTTGACAAAATGAGTTTCCCCTGAGGCGTATGCACCACCTCGGGATGAAACTGCACACCAAAAATCTTCTTCGAAGGATTCCGAATGGCACAAATGGGGGCATTGTCCGAATGAGCGATCGGTTCGAATCCCCTCGGAAGCTCGCTGAGCGAATCTCCGTGACTCATCCATACCGTTGTCGACCCATCCAGTCCCTTCAGCAGATCGTCCCCTTTGTCGACGTGAAGAATGGCCTTCCCAAACTCTTTTCGTGTGAACGAATCCACCTTCCCGCCCAGCTGCTCCGCCATCACTTGCAGGCCATAGCATATGCCCAGGACCGGAATGCCGAGTTCAAGCACTTCCGGCGACGATTTCGGGGCATCCGGCTCGTAGACACTCGCGGGCCCGCCCGAGAGGATGATACCCACGGGCCGGAGTGCACGAATCCGTTCGATGGGAAAGTTGAAAGGATGGATTTCGGAGTAGACGCCAAGTTCTCGGACACGCCGGGCGATCAATTGAGTGTATTGGGAGCCGAAATCGAGCACGAGGACGAGTTCAGAATGCTGCATATGCAAATATAGGAAAATTGCTTCTCAACCGAAAGTGAAGGCGAAAGTGAATGCGAAGGTGAATGAAAGAGGAGGGAAAAACGGCGACCGCGGTCGCGGAGAGGTGTATTGTTCGGCTGAATTCTTGAGAGCTGGTCGAAAAGTGCCGGCACTCCCGCAACCATAGGAATTTCAGAAGAGCCGGATGCTGAACGGCGGTAGAAGTCACGAGAGTGTCAGCCCGGGCAACGGGAACCGGGGAACGTTCGATTTTCGAACCTCCCCCGTCTCTACGCTTCTAGCGAAGCGAGATTACCCGCCGGGTAGTCACGTCCCTCATCTTAATCCACGCACTTCCGGAGGCCCGGTCGTATTTCCAGCCGCTGGAGACCCGCGCGAAATCAGCTTCGCCTGCCGCAGGTACTGGTTGACCCGCGACCTCAACAGTCGTAGGGGGCTTCTCCAAGCCAACGAGCCGAACGACGAGAGACCGATCTGACGTCCGGTACTTCCCTTCGACCGCGCCGAATACAACTTCCGTCTTCCCGCCTTTTGCACGAAGTTCAATCGTCCGCTTGGC
Organism: Bacteroidota bacterium; assembly: GCA_003519375.1. Taxonomy (GTDB): domain Bacteria; phylum Bacteroidota; class Ignavibacteria; order UBA10030; family UBA10030; genus UBA9647. Next base: position 16,400 of record DOWV01000163.1, on the reverse strand, counting down.
ATAGATTCCTTGACGGTAGTCGCACGAGCGGCCGTCGTCTTCATAGTACACATAGCTTGCACTGTCAGCGAGGAAGATTGTCACGGTCAGCGGGTCGATCGGCGCCTGACCGACATACTGAACCACTTGCTGAGTTGGAATGACAGCTCCCGCCCGCGCAAAAACCGGTATTCGGTCGATGGGCGCTTCGACTTCAATGCGTGTTCCACCCTGATATCGCTGACCGGTCCGATAGTCGTACCAGATACCCGGTGGGAGCGACAGCCCGCGCGTTCGCATCCCGGGCCACAGAACCGGCGCGACGAGAAGGCCGTCACCGAACATGAATTCTGTCGCGTTGGTAGCGTTCCACGGATCTTCGGGATAATCAAAAGCGAGCGGGCGGAGCGGCGGGATTCCAGTGGTCGATGCCGCATACATCGCATTGTAGATGTACGGGAGCAGCGTGTATCGCAACTCAATTGTGCCCTTGTTTACCGCTTCCAACTCCGAGCCGTACGACCACGGTTCCTGGTCCTTTGTCCCCCACGCTGTGTGCGTCCGCATGAGAGGCGAGAACACACCAAGCTGCAGCCAGCGTGCATAGAGTTCCCCATCCGGACTATCGACAAATCCTCCGATGTCCGTCCCGACGAAAGGCTGTCCTGAAATACTCAAGCCGAGCATCATAGGGACCGCCATCTCGAGATGTTCCCACGACGAAATGTTGTCACCGGTCCAGGCAGCGGTGTAGCGCTGGCCCCCGGCGTAAGACGCCCGCGTCAGGATGAACGGACGCTCGTTCGGCATCTGCAGCAACGATCCCTCATATGAAGCCTGCGTCATTTGCAGACCGTAGAGATTGTGGTTCTTCGCATGCGGTGTGCGAAGTCCGCCGTCATCGTGCAGGACCTCGAGGTCCACCGTCTTCGTCGGCACATCGAACACCGACGGTTCGTTCATGTCATTCCAGAAGCCGCGCACGCCTGCACTTGTAAGCGCCTCCATGTTCTTTCCCCACCATTCCCGCGCTCGTGGATTGGAGAAATCGGGAAAAGCGCACACGCCCGGCCACACCTTCCCGGTGTACAGCGTTCCGTCAGGGTATTTCAAGAACAAATCCGCCGCACTGCCCGTGCGAAAAGCGTGATACGAGGAATCTGCTTTGATCCCTGGATCGACAATCGTCACAATCTTGAATCCGTCCCTCGACAGATCGCCGATCATGGTCTTCGGGTCGGGGAAGTTCTTCTTGCTCCAGGTAAAGATGCGATATCCTTCCATGTAATCGATATCGAGATAGATCACATCGCACGGGATTTGTTTCGAGCGAAAATCAGCGGCAAGCGTACGAACACGGCTCTCGGGGAAGTAACTCCAACGGCATTGTTGATAGCCGAGCGACCAGAGCGGCGGCAGCGGCATACGTCCGACCAGCTCCGTGTAGCGCTGCAATATCTTTCGCGGCGAAGGGCCCGAGAAAAAATAGTAATTCATTTCGCCGCCTGCCGCACCGAACGAATAGCGATCGGGAAATTCTTTTCCCATATCGAACGACGACCAGTAGGAGTTGTCAAAGAAAATGCCGTACGCCCTACCCTTGTTCACGCCGTAGAAGAATGGGATGGTTTGATAGAGGGGATCCGTGTCGGCTTTGTAGGCGGGAATGTCGGTGTTCCACATCGTGAAGTGTTTGTGCTTACGGTTTATCGCACCTGCTTTCTCTCCCAGGCCATAGTATTGCTCCGATTGCGGCATTGTCTTCCAGACGCGAACAGCTTCCCCGCTCCACGAGAGTCCATTGTCCGGATCATCCTGATTGAGCACCTGGCCATCTCGTCCCGCAAATGATATTCGCAACGGCTTTTTCAGAATCTTCACTTCAAGTTCGGAGGTCTGAACCTCCAGTCCCTCCGGTGTCTCGCGAACTTCAAAAGGCGTTCTGCCCCAGTCGGTTTTCACGACTGCTGCAGAACGATCCGCCTCGAAGACGCCATTTCTTGACGCACGAATTCGCACAAGATCAGGCGCCAGAATTGAAATCCGAAGAACGGCAGCACCCGACCGAAGCTCGATGTCGTTGCCGGATCTCGCGTATCCGTCAAGATTCCCTACGCTCTGCCACTGCCCGTATAGAGTTCCCGCAACAAGCAGAAGAGACGACACGACGGTGATGAAGATCGACTTGTTCTTCATGACTTGCACCTCCGTCAGGCTGTTGTTTTCTTCTTCTTCAGCTCACGCAACTGCACGTGGAGCTCCTGGACGTAGCGCTCCCGCTCGTTCTCATTCCTGATGTTCAACAGGTACTCCCGCTTTTCGTGAATGAACTTCTTCGCGTCCTTGTCCGGATTCGGCCAGAACTGACTTGCGAGCCATTCGAATGTCTCACGTGCTGCCATGCCTTGATTCTCCTGGAAGATTCTGAATTGGATGAGGGGAAACACTTCACTCTCTGTCGTGTGGCGCGCGAGAGCGGCGGGGAGAGGCGTCATCAATCCCTGCGGATTGCCGCAGTAGTCATGGAGACAGGCGGATTCAATCCATCACGACTACGGGTAGGGCAATGAAAGGGCGACGGTTGCGAGAGACGAATACTCACCCCTCTCCGAATACCGGATGGCTCTCACTCGGTAGGTGAAGGTGATTCCCGTCGTCAGACTGACTGAGTCGATCGCTGTCGCAACGTTTTTTGCACTAAAGAGCTGCTGGACGAATCCGCCCCCGCCAGCTTGCCGTTCGATGGCAAAGCTTTCTTCGAATTCATTATTATCTGTCCAGGTGAGCCGGACCGCTTTGAGCCCAACGCGCACGGCCTGGAGATTCGTTGGGGCCGCAAGCGTCAGGTCCGGACCCGTCGTGGCAGAATCTTCTTTGGAACATCCGGTAGCAAGCGCCAGCAAGGCGAGAAGGAGGATTACGATGGTTTTCATAGTCGGAGAGAAGTTTAAATGTGACGTGAAGATGAGGTTTTTTGGCCTCGGAATCAAGAACCTCTCCTTTCAGAGTGTACTGTCCTGGAAACGATTTGGCGAGTCTTTAGTACATCCCGAGCGCCAATTCGCAGCGATAGAGGCGGATTCTCCCTGGCACGCCGGTTGAACTCATACTTGATGCGGCGAGAACTTACTTAAGAGGTGACTTATGAGACACTCAATCTTCACTTTTCTACTTGTTGGAACGCTGATCTCCATTACAAGTGCGAACCCTAAGCCCCAGGAATTTTCCATCGGAGCGACTGCTTCTTTTGGCGACGCCGGATACTTTCAGTCAGCGCTTTCACCCTACGGTGAATGGCTCGAACTCGAAACGGGTTTCTACGCGTGGCAGCCCCGTCGTCTCCACTCCGGATGGCGGCCGTATCTCCACGGACATTGGTCGTGGACGCGCTTCGGCTGGTACTGGGTTTCTAGCGAACCTTTCGGCTGGGCGGTTTTTCATTACGGCCGATGGTACTATGACGACTACCACGGCTGGATCTGGGTCCCGGACCGTACGTGGGGACCTGCGTGGGTCGAATGGCGATACGACAACGACTATGTCGGCTGGGCTCCGCTCCCTCCCTATGCGAGCTTCAGCATCAATTTTGGGATACGCTTCACGACTCATTGGTCCGCACCTCATCGATACTGGAACTTTGTGCGCTACCGCCACATGACGTCGCGTTCTCTCTACCGGGAGGTTGCACCGATGGATTATACCCGCAGGTTGATGGGAACGACGCGGAGCACCGGGCGATATGAGTTCGACGGTGATCGGGTCATCAACCGCGGCGTGGATCGGTCGATTGTAGAGCGGCGGGGCGGATTCCGCAGGCTTGATCCGGTCGACGTGCGGGAAACGAACTCGCCGCGTGAACGTCAGATACGCGACCGGAACCGTGATCGGATCGAGACCTACAAGCCCGACGTCCGCAGACAGGAACAAACGCCTGGCCGGATCGAGGCCCGTCGTCCGGAGCGCGGCACGTCACTGGAACTGCAGCGCATCGAGCGAACACCGAGGGAAATGAATCGAGCGACGAATCCCGGTGGAACAGACCGGGAGCGAAGCGCTGTCAAAGAAAATACGAGGCCTGTTGATCGGACTCCGCAATCGCCGGCGACAGCACCGCAGAACGATAACTTCAGGCGAGGAGAACGACGGATCGAGCAGCCGCGCCAGGAGAGCTCTCCCAAAATCCGGGAGCAGGCGGAACCAAAACGGGATCAGAAAGTCACGCCATCGGACCGGCCTCTGCGGCAGGAACGGCGTGAGATTGCGGCACCCCGAACAAGAACCGAGCAGGCACGACCTGCACCAAGCACAAGGCAAGCGACCCCCCGGGGAAGTGAGAAGGCACGAAGCGAAGGCGGGAGAAAGAGAAACTGAGCGGTGGGGGCTCCTTGACTTGGGAACGGCGTCCGCGACTTCCGGACGCCGTTTCTTTTTGTAGTGGGTTTACAAACGATCAAGAACGTCCTGCATGTCCCCGGGCAATTCTGAATCGAACTTCACCAGATTTTTCGTTGCGGGATGAACAAACCCTATCGTTTTTGCGTGCAGCGCCTGGCGGTTGATGAGCTTCAGGAGATTGAGCGCCTGCTGCGCCTTTTTCCCCTCGAGGCCGCCCCAGAGGTGTGAACGCCCTCCATAGGTTGGATCACCGAACACAGGATGCCCGACATGCGCCAGGTGCACACGGATCTGGTGCGTGCGGCCGGTTCTCAGTTTCAGGCGTATGAGGGAGAGATACTCAAACTCTTTGAGAACCTCGTAGTCGGTGACAGCCGACTTTCCTTCAGCGGTGACAGCGACCTTCTTACGGTCTCGTTTGCTTCTCCCCAGCGCTGCATCAATGGTTCCTTTCCGATGATCGAATGCGCCCCAGACGATCGCCAAGTACTCGCGCTCAATGGTGCGCCGGGCAAATTGTTTCGCCAGAAAATGGTGCGCGACATCATTCTTGGCCACCACCATCAGTCCTGTGGTGTCTTTGTCCAACCTATGAACGATTCCGGGACGCGTTTCGCTGTTCACCGTGGAGAGCACATTGCAGTGGTGGAGGAGAGCGTTGACCAGCGTGCCCGTGTAATTGCTGAACGCAGGATGCGTTACCATACCGGCACGTTTGTTCACAATCAGGAGCTGATCATCTTCGTAGACGATATCGAGGGGGATATCTTCCGGACGGGCATCCGTTCGCGGAGGGCGAGGAAGTGTCACCTCGATGATTTCACCGGGAGCTATCGGATGGCTGGCCTTGATCTTCTTCCCGTTAACGAGGACGGATCCCGCATCGATGGCGGCACGCACTTTGGACCTCGTGGCATTCTGGATTTGGTGCGTGAGATAGACGTCGATTCGCTCCTTGGACTGCTTCGGAGGTACAAGGAGACGGAGTTTCTCGAGGGCACGTTCAGGAGAATCAGAACCCGCACCCGTTTCGGATGAGACTTCCCTATCAGGAGGGTGTGTCTTGCGAACGCTCAAAGTTGTTGGCGAGTTCGCCTGGGGATGGGGGTGGAGAATCGGGCAGCGTGGTTACGGGAGCCAGAGCAACTGCATTCCGGTCGGGCTCGGTGAATTTTCGGTGAAACAGGAGCAGCAGGACGACGCCGCAGGAGACCGAAGCGTCGGCAATATTGAACACGGGGAATCGGGTTGCATGGATACCGAGGAAATCGAGATTGAAAAAATCGACGTCGACAAAATCGACGACCTTTCCATAGAAGAGAGTACCCTCGCCGAAGATCACGCCGTAGAACACACGATCGATCAGATTTCCGATGGCGCCGCCGAGGATCAGCGCTAGCGCCAACCGGACAACGAACGCTTCCTGCCGTATACGGTAGAGATAGACAAAGATCCCGATGCTGGCGAAGATGGAGAAGATGGTCAGGAACAGCTTACCGCCGAAGTCAAGCCCGAACGCCATCCCGGGATTCTCGATAAACGTAAGACGGAGAAAATCCCCCAGGAGTGGATAGCTCGCTCCGAGAGCCATTCCTGGTACATAGAGATCGAGAAATGGAATCTCGAATCCCTTCACAAGAAGCTTGACGACCTGGTCAAGGAATACAACAAGACCCGTCACGTACAGAATGCGCATAGTCGATAGCCTTCGTTCGAGCCGTGGTGCAGGACGCTGGAGACTATCGCCCGCGTTTCAATTTACACTTGATGCAGAGTTGTGCGTGGGGAACAGCCTCAAGCCGTTCCTTGTCGATGAGACTGCCGCAATCAATGCAGAAGCCGTATTCGCCCTTCTCAATCCGTTTGAGCGCGTCGTCGAGGTAGTTGAGAAATTTACCTTCGCGGGATGCAAAAAGGAACGTCTTCTCGCGTTCCATGGTATCCGTTCCCTGCTCCATATGCAGGGAGTACGTGGAATTTTCCGTGACGTACTCACCCGTCTGGACATCCATCATACTCGCCTTCAGGGTCTCCAGCTCCTCCAGGATTTCCTTCCGCTTCTCCACGATGAGATCCTTGAAATGCGACAGTTCGGACTTTGAAAACCCGCGTGGGGCAACAGGTGGTTTTAGCGGGGCCGCTTTCGGCTTCGCTTTTACCGGCTTCGCCTTCACTGCTGCTTTGGGCCTGGCCTTCGCCGCCGACTTGATGGGAGCTGCTTTCTTGGTCATAATCTTCTTCGCCATGTCCTGTCTCCTACGTTATGAATGCTGCCGCCCCGCCCGCCGGTGCTTCGGGTGAAACCGACAGGGTGCCACTGCATGGAGAGCAAACTTGTATAGTTAATTCTTAAGAGTCAACACTCTTTTCAATTGCCAATAAAACTTGTTCGCCGTTAATCTCCGACTCCGTCAACAAAAGGTCCGGAGGTGGAGACGATATTACATCAATGGCAAGCGTTTCCTGCTTGATGTAAACAGTTAATCGCGCCAATGCTTTTGAAAGCCGCTCGGTTGAACGATAGAAAATGCGAATGCGATCGGTCACTTCGAGCCCAGCATCCTTGCGCATATTTTGTACTCGATTGACGAACTCGCGGGCAAACCCTTCGTCGATGAGTTCATCATCGAGCCCGGTGTCAAGCGCGACGGTGAGCGTGCCATCGGATTCGACCAGCCAGCCTTTGATGTCTTCATGAAGAATGTCAACATCCTCTTTCGCGATCGCGACCTCAGACCCGTTGATGGTCACCGTTTTCGATCCATCCCTCTCCAGCTCCGTAATCTCTCCGGCGGAAAATTCCCGGACGCGGGCCGCGATCGGCTGGACGTTCTTTCCATGCTTCTGTCCGAGCGACCGGAAGTTGGGCTTCGCTTTTTTCCGGACAATGCCTGAGTCGTCCGTTACAAACTCAATCTGCTTCACGTTGATTTCTTCGAGAATGACGTCCGCCATTTGCTGGATCAGGAGCCGATCCTCTTCCCTGGTAACGGGGAGGATGATCTTCCTGAGCGGCTGCCGGACTTTGAGGTTCGACTTCACGCGCATCGCACGAACCAGTCCCACGATCCTGATTGCGCGTTCCATGCGCAGTTCGAGATCAGGATCGATGACGCTTCCCTCGGCCTCGGGCAGAGAGGTCAGATGCACCGATTCGGCGCCGCCGCGCTTTGTCACGGAGTGAAGATTCCGGTGCAATTCCTCGGCGATAAACGGGGCAAACGGAGCGATGAGGCGTGAAATCATCGCGAGGCATTCATACAGCGTCTGGTATGCGGCAGTTTTGTCCTTCCCCCGTTCGCTCTTCCAGAAACGACGCCGGTTGCGACGGACGTACCAGTTCGACAATTGATCGATGGTAAAGTCGCTGATCGCGCGGGCGGTCCTTGTAACATCATAATCATCCATCCACTGCTTGTAGTTCCTGATCAGCGAGTTGAGTTCGGAGAGAATCCACCGATCGATTTCGGCACGTTCTGATATCGGGATGCGCGGCTCCCGGAATTCGAACCCGTCCACGTTCGCATAAAGAGCGAAGAACGCATAGGTGTTTACCAGCGTGCTGAAGAACTTCCTCTGAACCTCACCGATTCCTTCCTCGTCAAAGAGCGTGGGACGCCAGACAGGGCTGTTGGCGACGAGATACCAGCGCGTGGCATCCGCCCCGTACTTCCGCAGGAGCTCGAACGGGTCCACGGTGTTCTTCTTGGACTTGGACATTTTCTGTCCCTGCTTGTCCAGAATGAGCTCGTTGACTAGGACATTCTTGTACGCCGCCTTGTCAAAAAGAAATGTGCCGATCGCATGGAGCGTGTAGAACCACCCCCTCGTCTGGTCGATTCCTTCTCCGATATAATCGGCCGGGTAGGAGGACTCGAAGATGTCTTTGTTCTCAAAGGGATAGTGCCACTGAGCAAACGGCATTGAGCCAGAGTCAAACCACGCGTCGATCAGTTCCGGGGTGCGCTTCATGATACCGCCGCAATCAGCGCAATCGAACGTTACATCGTCGACATACGGTTTGTGGAGATCGAGCGGTTCGGGGACGTTCTTTCCCTTCTTGAACTCTTCGACGCTGCCGACACAATGCTGTTTGCCGCACTTCTCGCAGATCCAGATCGGCAACGCCGTGCCCCAGAAGCGGTCGCGGGAAAGCGCCCAATCCTTGTTTTCCTCAAGCCAGTTACCGAAACGGCCCGATCCGACCTCGGCCGGGATCCACCGGATCGTCTTGTTGATATCGATCATCCGCTGCGCGTACTCGGTCGTTCTGATGTACCACGACTCACGCGCATAGTAGAGGAGCGGTGACGAGCAGCGCCAGCAATGCGGATAGCTGTGGAGGTGCGTCTCTTTCTTATAGAGAATGCCCCGGGACTTCAGGTCTGCAATAATTTCCGGGTCGGCATCCTTGACGAACTTGTGAGCAAAGGGCGTGACCTCAGGGCCGAATTCACCAGACTTGTTCACCGGGTGGATCGTCGGCAGGCCTTTTTTTCGTCCGAGCTGATAGTCATCCTCGCCGTACGCCGGTGCCATGTGGACGATGCCCGAGCCGTCTTCGGTAGTGACGAACGACCCCTCAACCACGTACCATGCGCGCTCTTCAGGATGATGAAACGCGTAAAGCCGTTCGTATTCTTTTCCGGCGAGATCGGACCCCTTGAAACGCTCGAGCACAACGTATTCATCGCCAAGAACGCTCAGACGCGCTTCGGCAAGAATCAGATTCTGACCATGATGCTCCACTTTAACGTAGTCGATGTCGGAATGCACCGCAAGCGCGACGTTCGAGATGAGCGTCCATGGCGTCGTCGTCCAGACGAGGAAGTAGGTGTTCTCCTCCCCCTTCAGTTTCATCTTCACGTAGACGGATGGGTCTTTCACATCCTTGTAGCCGAGCGAGACTTCGTGCGACGACAGCGGCGTTTCGCACCGGGGACAGTACGGTTGTATCTTGTATCCCTTGTAGATCAACCCCCGGTCGAAGTACTGCTTCAGCGCCCACCAGATTGATTCCATGTAATTGTTGTGGAAGGTGACGTACGGATTATCCAGATCGACCCAGTACCCCATGAGCCGTGTCATCTCTTCCCACTCGGCCTTGTACTTCCAGACCGATTTTTTGCACTCTTCATTGAATTTTGCGACGCCGTATTCGACAATCTGATCCTTGTGCTTGAAGCCAAGCGCCTTCTCCACTTCGATTTCTACCGGGAGACCATGAGTATCCCATCCGGCCTTCCGCCGTACCTGAAATCCTTCCATCGTTTTGTAGCGGCACACGAGGTCTTTCAATGTGCGGCTCATGATGTGGTGAATGCCTGGCCGTCCGTTCGCCGTAGGCGGTCCTTCGTAGAACGTGAACGCGGGTTTCCCTTCACGCTCCGAGACACTTCGCCCAAAAATCCCCTCCTCTTCCCAGTACTTCGAGATCTCGGTTTCGAGGGAATGGTAGTGGACCTTATCCGTCAATTGTTTGAAAGGCATACGAGTAATTTCTTTACGCTATGTGAGACACCGACAGGCCTGCCCGTGCGAAATGCAGGAGACGAGCCACCTCATGCCGCTGAGCAACAGGCTCAGGACCAGGCTCGTTACGACCGGGAAACAGACCTCGTGTTTTCTTGCTTGATGTGGATATCGCCGGGCAACTTGCCCGGGAGAGGGATCTTGTCGAGGAACTTCAACAGCAACCCCACAACGGACATCCAAAAAAAGTCCAAGGTTTCAAGTTTAGAGTTACGGGTCTGGAGTTTGAGGTTTCAAGGTTGAAGTTTCTTCAACCTGAGACTTGGGACTCGAAACTTCAAACTCACAATCTTCTTACCATTTCTTTCAGAATCGCGGTCATCTTTGGTTCTGCTGTGTTGGCGACCGCGATGACTTCTTCAAGCGTAATCGGCTTCAGCGTGTCGGGGAAGCATTCATCCGTGATGATCGAAACACCAAAAACACTCATCCCCATATGAATTGCCACGATGACTTCCGGGACAGTCGACATCCCCACAGCATCTGCTCCGATTGTGCGGAGGAAGCGATACTCGGACCGCGTCTCGAGATTCGGTCCCTGCATCGCTACATACACGCCCTTCTTCACCTTGATCTGCAGTTCGCGGGCGATTTGCTCCGCGACAGTAATAAGTTTCCGGCTGTACGGCTCGGACATATCGGGGAACCGCGGGCCGAGAGTCTCATCATTACGGCCGATGAGAGGATTGTCGCCCAGCAGGTTGATATGGTCCGACATCACCATGATGTCACCGCGTCCGAACGCCTGATTCAGCGCGCCGGCCGCATTGGAAATGAGCAGAGTCTTCACCCCGAGGAACTTCATCACCCTCACAGGAAAGGTGATCCGCTTCAAGGTGTAACCTTCATAATAGTGGAATCGGCCCTGCATGGCGACGACGGGCTTGCCCGACAGAGTGCCGAAAATCAACTTGCCATGATGCGATTCCACCGTTGAAACAGGGAAATGCGGGATCTCCGCATAATCGATCACGACATCGTGCACGATCTCTTTCGCCAGCGCGCCCAGCCCCGTGCCGAGGATGATCCCGATCATCGGCGCAGCGGACGTCTTTGTCCGGATGAACCGGACCGTTTCATCGATATTCTTGCGTAAATCGTTCACGAGGGTCAAAGTTTCTTCAGAATCTCATCAATCTCGATATGGTCTTTGCCCGTTCCCCGGGATGTGTCTCCTCCCGAAGGATCGTCGTCGATTTCGAGCGCCTTAATGAGATCGATTTCAGAGGTAAGGAGAACTTTCAACCTGCTGAGGATGCTCTCTTTCCGGGCCTTGAGATTCGCGATCTCTTCCTTCATTCTCGAAAAATCCATACGCGCCTTGTCGACGATCTGATTTGCTTTCAGCTCGGATTCCTGGACAATAAGCGTTGCTTCCCTGCGCGAATTCTCGATTTCCTTTCCGCTCGTCTCCTGCGCCTGCAGCAATGTCTGCTGAAGAGTCTTCTCCATGTTCTTGTAATCTTTGAGCTGGGTGTGCAATTCAATGATCTTATCGCTCAGATCTTTATTGCTGCTGAGAACATCCTCCAGCTCATGGGAGAGGACGTCAAGAAATGTATCGACCTCGACAGGATCGTACCCGCGCATGACCTTCTTGAATTGCTGCCGTTTGATTTCCAGCGGTGTAATTTTCATTCTCTCCACCTTTCGCGCAGTGAGATTCACATTCCAGAAGAGCGGCTAAAGACGATCGTCTCAAGCAAAGACCCGCCAGAACGCATGGCGGGCTGGCGCCACGCCGCAAAAAGGAATCTCATGAATTCTAACCTCCAACAACCGCTTCGCGTTCTTTGCGACTTTGCCTGCCCGCCACTCGGAATTCCGTGGGGCAGGCGGGCGTGAGTATCTTTAGAGAGATTCTGCTATCGTTCGCGTCCCGAAGATCGCCGTTCCGATCCGGACGATCGTTGCACCCTCCTCGATAGCGACCTGAAAATCATGCGTCATCCCCATCGAGAGATGCTGCATGGTGACGTCCTCCATCCCCTCCCGCGAAATCCGATCCCGCAGTTCTGCGAGCTGACGAAACGACGGCCGGGAGTTGTTTGGATCGTCAGAGAACGGCCCCATGGTCATCAAACCCTGAACCTTGACGCGATCGAACCTCGAGATTCGCTTCAGGAAATCAAGCGTGTCCGCGGGCAACACACCGTATTTCGTGGCCTCGTCCGTTGTATGGACCTCGATCAGGACCTTGACAATCCGCCCGGCTTTTTCAGCGCGTTTTTGAATCTCCTCTGCCACCCTGTCATTGTCCACCGAGTGAATCAGATGCACATACTCGATGACATACTTGACCTTATTGCTCTGGAGATGGCCAATGAAATGCCAGCGGATACGATGGTCGCTCAGGCTCTCTCTTTTCCCGAGGAGTTCCTGGGCGTAATTCTCGCCGATATCGAAGAGACCGGAATCGACAGCTTTCTGGATGCTGTCCACACCGAAGGTCTTTGAGACACCGACGAGGAGAACGTCTTCGGGTTTCCGTCCACACCGGGAACAGACTTCCCGGATACGTTTCCTGATGGATTCTACGTTCTCCGCTACCATTTTGCCACTTTTAAGGAATGAAATATACCCCAAGAACGTACGAAAATCAATCGGAAAAAGCTCCATTCTCATCTGTTTTTGAACTGTCGGGAGCTGATTTTGTCGTTTCCTTGACAGCCGTCCCATTTTTTGCTTTATTGCTATCACTATACTTCATGTTTGGCGGTACAGATTCCGACCGATACAGCACTTATGGCACGAATCGACAACTTCGATGACGATGAGCACCTTCCCCGACCGAATGACAGGTCGGACGATGACCTTCGCCGCTTCCGCGAGCAGCTGAGGAACGGGGAAAAGGACATCAACAATACTGAGGCGCTTGAGGAGATCATTCAGTTCTACTTCGAGCACGGTCAGTATGAGGAAGCGTTGTCGTTTGTCGACCGGCTTCTCTCTTTTGAGCCTTTCAGTAGTGACGCCTGGCAGCGGAAAGGGATGATTCTCAACAATCTCTATCGCTACGAAGAGGCCCTCGCCTGCTACGAAAAGGCGCTTCAACTCAATCCGACCGATCCCGAAGCGTTCGTAAACCGTGGAATCACGCTCGACAACCTCAATCGCGTCGAAGAGGCGCTGCAATCATTCAACTCCTCTCTCGAGCTGGAACCGCTTTACGAAGACGCCCTCTTTCACAAAGGAGTCACGTTGGAGAAGCAGGAGCGATTTGAGGAGGCGGTGACTGTGTTCAGGATCATTCTTGACATAAATCCGGAGCACGCGGACGGCTGGTATGAGATAGGATATTGTTACGATTTTCTGGAAAAACTGGAAGAGTCGGTTCGATGCTATGATGAACACCTGAACCGGGAGCCTTATAACTTCAACGCCTGGTACAACCGGGGAATTGTCTTGAACCGACTGGGCCAGTACACCAAATCGATCGACAGTTACGAGATGGCGCTTGCGATCAAGGAGGATTTCCCGTCGGCGTGGTATAACAAGGGAAACGCCTACGCCAACCTCGGCAGGCTGTACGACGCAATCGAATGTTTCAAAATGACCCTGCAATTTGAGCCCGGCGATGTTCCCGGCTGGCATAACCTTGGCAATGCCTACGAGGAGCTCGGCCAGTATAAAGATGCGATCTCGGCTTTCACGAATGCCCTCAAATACGACGAGAATCACTATGAGTCGTATTTTGGCCGCGGCAGCTGCTACGACGCCATGGAGCAGCCGAAGAAGGCTCTTCTCGACTACAAAAAGGCAATCACGATCCACCCGGAATACGGGGATTTATGGCATGCCAAGGCGGACGCGGAATACAACCTTGGCTGCATTGAAGAGTGCCTGGAGAGCTATCGAATGGTCGTGAAGCTCGATCCCTCCAACGCCGAGGCGTGGTTTGATTACGGCGACACTCTTTATGAGACCGGAGAGATAACGGAAGCAACCGAGTCATTGGAGAGAAGTGTGAAGGAAGCACCAAACTTCGCCCCCGCGCACTACACACTTGCAAAGATTCACATCCTTCTGCGCGAACACAAAGCCGCGGTGGCATCGCTGAGCAAGGCGTTTGCGCTGGATCCGCAGCTGACGAAACAGTTCAAGAAGGACTATCCCGACCTGAAATCTCACCGCGATTTCGCACCACTCCTGAAGAAGTAGTGCGTCACCTCATGTGTCTTGGGAATCAAACCGCAAAGAAGCGCAAAGAATCTTCCATGACGACACATTATCCGCGCACTCGGCGGTTGCCCCTTTCGTGTGCTGTGAGTCCAATACGATGAAACGCTTCGCCGTCATCGGGCATCCCGTAGCACATTCACTTTCTCCGCTCTTGCACGGGAAAGCGTACGACCTGCTGCGTCTCGACTGCAGCTACGAGTCGTTTGACATCCTCCCTGAAGCGTTGCCCGCTGCCCTGCGTGACTTCCGTGAACAGGGGTTTTCAGGGCTCAATGTCACACTCCCTCATAAAGAGTCGATGGCGAAGCTCGTGGATACCTTAACAGACGAAGCAAGGGCGGTTGGAGCAGTCAATACGATACTCGTTCGCGGCGATCGGATCGCAGGCGACAATACGGATGTGCACGGCTTTGCAGCTTCAGTTGCATCCGTGCGGAAATCGATCGAAGGACAGACGGTGTTGTTGCTCGGTGCAGGCGGATCTGCACGAGCAGTCGTCTACGCGCTTCTCAGCCGCTTCAAACCGTCCGAGATCGTCGTGGTAAACAGGGATGAAGACCGCGGCCGCGATCTCCTGCGTCATTTCGCCGACCATGCCGGCGACGCGAAGCTGACGTCGGGCTCCGTTGAGCCGGCGGGGCTCTCTCCTCTTCTCGACCGGGCAGATCTGATTGTCAATTGCACGTCGCTCGGCCTCTCTCCCGCCGTGGAGGGGTGCCCCGTAAAGGATGATACCGTCTTCCGGCCGGAGCAAGTTGTGATGGACTTGATTTACACGCCACTTCGGACTAGATTGATCGCCCTTGCGACCAAGTCGGGAGCGAGAACCATTAGCGGCCTGGAGATGTTCCTCCATCAGGGAGCCAGGTCATTTGAACTCTGGCTCGGCCAGCCGATGCCGGTCGATGCGATCCGGCCAGTCATTATGAATGAACTGGAACGTCAACAGAAAGAATCACGGCAGCATCCATGAGAGATTTTGAGCTCCAACGGAAATACGATCAGTTGAATGCCATCCTGCGGGACCTGGGAAGCGTGGCAGTGGGTTTCTCAGGAGGTATCGACAGCACGCTCCTCATCCGCGCAGCGACGGAGATACTCGGCGATAACGCGCTGGCAGTCATCGGCCGATCCGAGACCTATCCAACACGCGAATTTGAGGAAGCGATACAACTGGCACAGGCATTCGGGTCACGGTACCGTGTTGTCAACACCGAGGAAACCGACGATTTGAAGTTCAGGGAGAATCCGCCCGATCGTTGTTACTTCTGCAAGACCGAGCTTTTCACCAAGCTCCACTCTATCGCCAAAGAAGAAGGGATCCGATGGGTCGCTGACGGGACCATCCTGGATGATCTCGGCGATTTCCGGCCCGGGATGCGAGCGAAGTCTGAGCAAGACGTCCGATCACCGCTTCTGGAAGCCGGCTTTACAAAAGAAGACGTACGTACTCTGGCCCGTGAACTTGGAATTCCGACGTGGGACAAGCCGTCGTTTGCCTGCCTCTCTTCCAGATTCCCCTACGGGCAGGGCATCACCAAGGAGAATCTTATGAAAGTCGATGCAGCAGAGTCGTTCATGCGCGACAATGGATTTCGTTTCTTCCGGGTCCGGCATCATGACGACCGAACAGCCAGGCTCGAAGTAGGTCCTCAGGAATTCAACCGACTGCTTGATCCTGCGTTTCGTGAAGCTCTCGTCACTCATTTCAAATCCCTTGGTTTCGCCTACGTGACCCTCGACCTTCAGGGCTACCGCACCGGCAGCATGAATGAAGTGTTGTCGGAGGAAGAGAAAAAAGGGTATTTGAGTAGCAAGTAGATGAGTATCTGAGTAGTGGAGCATTTGAGTCCTGGAGTATAGAACCCCTCTAACGTCTAACGTCTTCCCACCTTTGGTCCATCCAGATTCCTCTTGACAAAACCTTCTCCCATTCGTATCTTAACGATTGAACAGTTGCTCAATCGTTCAGAGGAGAACCATGGTGGCCCATGATCATCAGGCGTCAATTCGCTCCGCCCGGAAGGCGATACCAGACGAAGCGGCGATAGCGGCGATGTCCGAATCCTTCAAGATCCTCGGTGACCCGACCCGGCTGAAAATTGTGCTTGCATTGACCAAGGAGGAATTGTGCGTCCTCGACATCGCCGAATTACTGGGCATGTCCGAGTCTGCAATCTCCCACCAGTTGCGCCTATTGAAGAATCTGCGGCTCGTCAAGCAACGCAAGGACGGGAAGATGGTCTTCTATTCTCTCGACGACGAACACATCGAAGACCTTGTCAGAGTGGCGGCGAGGCATAGCAATGAGT
>DOWV01000267.1:8461-19326 GCA_003519375.1 Bacteroidota bacterium | reverse complement strand
TAGAACGCGAGCCCGACCGCGCTGCCCACTGTTCCCGATGCAACAGGCGAATACCCGGAGAACAGTCCGGAGGCAAATGCCTTCGGAAGCAATCCAATAGTCGGTTGCTCGCCGCCGGGGCCTTCCTGAATATCGCTACTCTGATTCTGTGATTCGGTTGGATGCGCCATAGAGCTCGCGAACGGTTGCCCAATTGTTGACGATATACAGGGCGCCGGTGAGTAAGGTGATGGCGGTGATGACGACCATCATGGGATAGAGAAGTGAAGGATCGAGGAGCATGTCGAGCGTTGTTCCAAACCGGACGCGGAAGTACTCCGTGTCGCGGGCGATGTAGATGAGGAGAACGTAATAGATAACGGCAAATTGAAGAAAGGTTTTCGTCTTCGCCATTCGTGTCGTATCGAAGGCTTTGCCCTTGAATTCAGAGTAAGAGCGAAGGAAGGTGATGGCGATGTCTCGGATGACAATCAACCAGACCGTCCACGAGGGGACAAGGTTGAGGTACACGAATGCGATGAGCGCAGCGGAGGTGACGACCTTGTCGGCAAGGGGATCGAGGAAGGTGCCCCACCGCGTGACATATCCCCATCGTCGCGCGACCCACCCGTCGTACCAATCTGTGAGCATCGCGACGATGAACACGAGAAGAGACAACTGACGCATCACCGGATCAGCCGAGAACAAGAAGGCCAGAAAAACCGGTGTCAACAGAATGCGCAGGAATGTCAGCTGGTTGGGTGGTGAGATCGGGAATTTCATGGGATATCTGGAATCGAGCCTGCACTGGAACAAAAAATCCCGCGGACGAAGCGGGATTTGACAACCACGATCTATGTAACAACCCGCGCCCGCGTTATGCCGCCTTTTGGACCTTGCCTGTCTTGATGCAATTAGTGCAAACGGTGATGCGTCGAACCGAGCCGCCAACCTTCGCCCGGACACTCTGGAGGTTCGGGAGAAACCGTCGAGGCGCCCGGTTGTGAGCGTGACTCACGTGATTTCCAGCCATCGGTTTTTTGCCGCAGACTTCACAAACTCTTGCCATTGCTAAGCTCCATCTCTAAAGTTCAAAATTGTATCACAATATAGACAGAAAAATAAAGAGAGGCAAGACCATTTTGTGCCGGCGTCGACTGCCTCCACGCACACCAGCTTGGTTGCGCAATCCTGTTTTTTTGGTTATCATAATCAAGTCAAATAGGATTCCCTGAGGTCAGACGTGAGAAGGTAGAAGTGAGACGAAACCCGCCGGCGCGTCCAAGGGCCTCAGATTGCATCAACACCCCGAAACTCTCAACCAGAAACTCGAAACTTCTACTTTGATCATTCTCGGCATCGAATCTTCGTGTGATGAAACCTCTGCGGCTGTTGTAAGGGACGGCAGGCTGCTGTCGAATGTGACTGCCACTCAGCTTTTTCATTCGAAGTACGGGGGCGTCGTTCCGGAACTTGCTTCCCGGGCGCACCAACTCCGGATCATTCCGGTGGTTGAAGAAAGCCTTCAAATAGCCGGTGTCGATAAAGAGGAACTAAGCGGCATCGGAGCCGTCTATGGCCCTGGATTGATTGGGGCCATTTTGGTGGGACTGAGCTTCGGCAAGTCGATGGCTATGGGCCTGAGTATCCCCTTCGTCGGCGTTGATCATATGGAAGCGCATTTGTTCTCGAACCTGATCGACGATCCCAAGCCGTCGTTTCCTTTTGTCAACTTGACGGTTTCGGGCGGACATACGCAATTGGTGCTTGTGAGAGGTCCGTTCGACTATGAAATGCTCGGAGAAACAAAGGACGATGCAGCCGGCGAGGCCTTCGACAAGGTCGCGAAAATGCTTGGGATCGGTTATCCGGGCGGCCCGCTCATCGACAAGCACGCTTCGAAGGGAGACCCCTCTTTTGTGCATTTTCCACGACCGTACCTGGGCGACGATTCGCTCGAGTTCAGTTTCAGCGGATTGAAGACCTCCGTGCTGTACCACCTCCGGAAGATCGGGTACGCTCCTGCAGAAGCAGGCAAGCGGGACGAGCACGAAAGACTCCTGGCGAACCTGTGCGCGAGTTTCCAGGCTGCGGTGGTCGATGTGCTCGTCGCGAAAGCCATCAAAGCGGCAGAAGTCTCGGAGGTCCGTCACATCGCCGTTGCGGGCGGAGTTTCCGCAAACTCGGAACTCCGCAGGCGACTCAAAGAAGCCGCGTCGCACCGTGGATGCGAGGTCTTCGTTCCGAAGTTCGAATTTTGCACGGACAATGGAGCGATGGTGGCGATGGTGGCATACGCGAAGCTGCAGCAAGGTATGACCTCGAGCCTGGAACTTACTGCTGAGCCTGGACTCTCGTTGGAACATTAAAAGCTGACAGCTTTCAGCTTGTTGTGTCGTCGGTGCAGTCAAATCCGCGTTCAGATCGCTATCCTCCGGCACTCGAAAACTGGAAATTGAAAACAACAACGATTCACCTTAAACCTCCTGAGTTGACCCATGGAAGACCTCGAAGTCTGGCGCCAGAAAATTGACGAGATCGATGTGCAGCTCGTCAAGCTTCTCAATGAACGAGCGATATGTGCGAGAGAGATTGGGAAGATCAAGTTGCAGCTTGGGATGGAGGCGTATACTCCGGCGCGCGAGCTGGAAGTCATGCAAAATGTCATCTCTCACGGGAAGGGTCCGCTCTCGGCAGAGGCACTTAGACGGCTTTACGAAAGAATCATCGACGAATCCCGTTCGGTGGAGCGTATCTTCATGGACGGCCAGAAAAAGAAACGCAAGGGACGCGCGTGACTCCGGGCGGAAATTCCAGGCTTCAAAGCGGTCGGACGCTTTGGCGGAAAGTTGCCGTTGCGGCTGCACTCATCTTCATTGTCGGCGGCGTCTACTTCGTCTTCTGGGCTCCCAATACCTCATCCATTGCTTCAGAACGAATCGTCATAGTGCCGCGCGGCGCCCCGTTCAAGGTCGCGCTCGATTCCCTGAAGGCTGCCGGAGTCCTGAATGTCCGGTGGACGCTCGACCTGGCCGGAAGGGCCCTTGGCCTCACCAAGACCATAAAAACAGGAAAATACCTCTTCCCGAGAGGACTCTCGAATTATGAAATTCTTGCAGACCTCGCCGAAGGAAGATCCCGCGTCCTGGTGACGCTCCCAATACCGGAAGGATGGAGGATGGAGCGGATCGCTTTGCAGTGCGGCCGGCTCCTCGGCGTGGACCCGCAGAGATTCATCGCGCTTTGCGATCAGCAGCGCTTCAGGCAAGAACTCGGAGTGGATGCTCCTTCCCTGGAAGGATTTCTGATGCCCGATACGTACCGGTTCCTCTGGGAGACGCGAGAAGAGGAGATTATTGAGAGGTTGGTCGGTGAGTTCAAGAAATTCTATGTCGATACTCTCCGAAA
The DNA here is from genome assembly GCA_003519375.1 of Bacteroidota bacterium. Taxonomy (GTDB): domain Bacteria; phylum Bacteroidota; class Ignavibacteria; order UBA10030; family UBA10030; genus UBA9647. Next base: position 15,939 of record DOWV01000267.1, on the reverse strand, counting down.
CCGGCAACTGGCACTGCAGCTGTCACTCAATCAGGTTCTCACTCTCGCTTCGATCGTCGAGGCCGAGGCGGTGCTTGACCGCGAACGCCCGGTTATCGCGGGCGTCTATCTCAACCGTTTGAAGAAGAGAATGCGTCTGGAAGCCGACCCGACTGTCCAGTTCGCCCTCCCTGACGGCCCACGTCGACTTACCTACTCGGACCTTCGGTTCGATTCTCCTTACAATACGTATGTGAATTATGGATTGCCGCCCGGCCCGATCAACAGCCCCGGGCGGAAATCGATTCTCGCTGTTCTCTATCCTGAAAACCACTCGTTCCTCTATTTCGTGGCGGATGGCACAGGCGGACACGAATTCTCAAGAACTTATTCGGATCATCAGAAGGCTGTGCAATCCTACCGCAAGATGCGGCGTGAAGCCGCGAAGGCCTCAGGCACGTAGGGCGAAATTCATGTCGTCACAAACGGCCGATGAGCTTGCTGCGAACTTGAGCCGAAGGCTCATCAGCCTCCGGCTGAGAAGTTCGCGGTACGAGCAGGAGAGCGAGATTCATTTCGCCGATGGCGAACTGAAAGAGACGATGCACGACTTGAATCGGCGAAATATTTCTGCTACATTGATAAGAGATCCGCCAAATATGACACAACCGATTCGATATATCGTGGATAAGAAGGGTGTTGCAAAGGGAGTAATCGTGCCGTTGAAGTTATGGAAATCCCTCCTGAGGCAGCGAGTACACAAAAAGCTTTCGCGCACGGGGCTGAGAAAATACCTCGGAACAATTCATATTCGGATAAATCCAGTGGCTTATCAGGACCGGATCCGCGATGAGTGGACGTGATGTTCTCCTGGATACGAACGCGGTTCTGTACCTCCTCGGCGGTAGAATTCAATTCGAGACTCTCCCAGCAGGCGTTTTTCATATTTCCTGCATCACCGAGATGGAGTTGCTCTCTTACCCAAAGCTGAAGAAGACAGAAGAGCAAGCAATTCTCCGATTCCTAAAGGAGGTGGACATCATCGATCTGAATTCGGAAGTCAGGTCGCTGGCGGTTACCCTTCGCCGGCGCTACAGCCTACGACTTCCCGACGCGATAATTGCTGCAACTTCTATCGTCCGAACCGCCCCGCTTGTGACCTTTGACAAGAGGCTGATGAAAATCGAGGGCCTCCAAGTCGTGCGGCTTCCGCTCTCCACAAGACGCCTTATCTGATGCGCAGCTCCATTCCGATTCTTCTTGCGACGATTGCTCTCTTCTCCTGCGCCGGTCAGCGCGCGCCCGAAGGCGGACCGATCGATACCGACCCTCCGGTCGTGATCTCCACCATTCCTCCCAACTACACCACACGATTCTCGGGCCGGGCGCTCACAATTGAGTTCAGTGAGTACATAGATCCCCGCTCTCTTGAGGGAGCGCTCTTCATTTCGCCGTCCCTCGGGCCCTTGACCTTTGACTGGTCCGGACGTGAAGTTGAAATCGAGTTCAACGAGGATCTCCGCAGAAACACGACATACGTTGTCACGATCGGAACCGATGTCGCCGATCTCAACAACAAGAATAAGATGGCCCAGGCGTTTACGCTGGCATTCACGACGGGAGAAGACATCGACCATGGAGCGATCGAGGGTCGTGTCTTTACACGTCTGGCCGGTGATTCGCCCCAAGGCGTGACCATTGCAGCTTATCGTCTGAATGATATCAAGCCTGACACGCTCGACCCCCGGAACACGCGCCCCGACTACGTCACGCAAACAGGAAAGAATGGCGAGTTTATCCTGAGGCATCTCGCGTTCGGTTCGTACCGGGTCATCGCACTGCGTGATGAATTCAAGAATCTTCTGTACGATCCGGAGACTGATGACTATGGAATTGCCGGCAGTGATGCGAGTCTGACGCCGCATGATACGCTTCGCTCAAATGTATGGATGAGGTTGGTTCGCGAAGACACCACAGCACTTCGCCTTCTCAAGGTGACTGCCCAAACCCGGCATGTTCTGCGAGCGGAGTTTTCTGCTCCGATCGTAGCCCAGGACCTCCCGCCCTCATGGATCCGGATTGCCGACACCGTCGCGCGTCGTGCGCTTTCCGTCCTCGCGGTGTCACCGGTATTCCCGCAACTGAAGAGTGTGATCGTGGTAACCGACTCTCAAGAGGCCGATATGCCATATCGGCTCGAAGTTGATTCACTTCGAAGCCAGAGCGGCCTGGGGATGAATCCTCTGGCCCGATCACTGGTATTCTCGGGCTCAGTCACGCCTGACACACTGGGCCCTTCAGTGGTCTCCTGTTCGACTGGGGACAGCGCACGGGGTGTTGAACTCGAATCGCCGATTTTGATCCACTTCTCGGTGCCGGTGGAGAAAACCGGGTCAGAAAAGGCAATAACAGTCATTGACAGCGGCCGGATTTCTGTTCCGTATCGGTATCGGTGGATCTCCGGGGCGTCAGTGGAATTGAAGCCCGAAGCGCCTTTGAAAAGCAAAGTCTGGCATTCGATTCGGATTCGCCCCGCGCGCATCTATAATCTTCATGGCAAACCAGGGAAAGATTCACTTCGCGTGTTCAGGTTCCAGACGATTGATCGGGATCTCTTCAGCACGATTGAGGGCGCGGTGCGGGATACAGGCTCGATCGACGTCGGCGGACCGATCAAGGTGACAGCCCAGCAGGCTGCGGCAAAGGAGGCAGTGGAGTACACCGTTCGCCTGGAGCATGCGGGCGCGTTCATCCTCAAGGATATTCCCGAAGGGAAGTACCTTCTCCGGGCGTATCGAGACCGGAACGGAAACGACCGATTTGATCCCGGTCGTCTTTTTCCGTACAAACCTTCTGAGCGATTCACTCAATATGCAGACACGTTGAAGGTCCGTGCGCGCTGGCCTCTTGAAGGAGCCACGATGTGGCTGCGGTGACAGACGAGAGAGGCTCAGGTTTTTCCGTTCCACATAACCTGTTGATTTGTTTGACTTTTTGGCTATTTTTGAGTAAGCTTTTTGGAATTTTTCTCAGAATTTGGCCGTAATTCTGCAGTCTTTCGCACCGGCTCTGCAACGATTCGTCTCTTTCAGGTGTTTGTATGTTAGAAAGCTATGTTCCGATTTTCGTCATGATCGCCGGCGGGATAACCTTCGGCGTCGTCATGGTGAAGCTGAACGAGTGGCTAGGTCCGCACCGTCCGACGGAAGAGAAGCTCACGACGTATGAGAGCGGCATGGAGCCGGTTCGGAGCGCGCGCGAGCGCTTCTCGGTGAAGTTCTACATGGTGGCGATGTTGTTCATTCTCTTTGACATAGAAGTTGTCTTTCTCTATCCGTGGGCAGTCTCGTTCAAGCAGCTGGGATTGGGGGGATTTGTGACAATGGCGGTCTTTATCGCCATTCTCTTTGTCGGGTATTTGTACGTCTGGAGGAAAGGAGCTCTCGAATGGGATTAGAGCATGCGCTGGGAGATAGTTTTGTCACGACGAAGATCGATCTCGCGATCAACTGGTGTCGCAAGAATTCCCTCTGGCCGATGCCGATGGGAATTTCATGCTGTGCCATTGAAATGATGTCTTTTGCCGGGCCGAGGTTCGATGCGGCAAGATTCGGCTCCGAGGTATTTCGGTTTTCACCCCGCCAGTCCGATGTGATGATTGTTGCCGGAACGACAACGTACAAAATGTCGAAGGTGGTGAGGAAGATTTATGATCAGATGCCCGATCCGAAGTGGGTGATTGCGATGGGTGCATGCACCTCTTCGGGAGGGATGTACCGCACCTATTCCGTGGTACAGGGCATCGATCAATTCGTTCCGGTTGACGTCTACGTCGCGGGATGTCCTCCTCGTCCGGACAACCTTCTGAACGCTCTTCTCACGCTGCAGCAGAAGGTGCAGAGAGGGGAGAGCAAGGGGAGTTTCCCGTCCTATGTTGGCGAGAAGAAGCTCAATGAACTTCAGGCCCTTCCGATCATCTCAGGTTGATGCATGAATGCAAGAATTGTTGAGGCGCTTAAGACCCGGTTCGGGGAGAAAGCGATCGAGGCGTCTGAGTTCCGCGGCGAATTGACTCTCGTCGTTCCCGGGGAGAGCATTGTTGAAGTGTGCCGCTTCCTCAGAGATGATCCGGTCTTCAAGTTTGATTTCCTGGCTGATCTGAGCGGTCTCGACATGTTTACGCCTGCCAAGCGGTTTGCCGCCGTGTACAATCTCTACTCTCTTTCCAACAAGCACCGGATACGGCTCAAGGTGTTCACCGAGGAAGAAGATCCCAAGCTCCCGACCGTAACCGGTGTCTGGGGTACGGCGAATTGGCACGAGCGCGAGACATACGACATGTTTGGCATTGTGTTCGAAGGGCATCCCGATTTGCGGCGAGTGTATATGCCTGACGAATTTGAACATCACCCGCTCCGGAAGGACTTTCCGCTCATGGGTATTCCGGGTTCACTTCCTCTCCCGAAGAAATAGCCGATGGAACAACGAACAGAAGAAGTGAGCCGCAAGAGCAGAATTCTTCAGGCGCTTGAGGATCAGCATACCAGCGTTTCCTTCGAGGATGCGCTGGAAAACGACATGATTCTCAACATGGGGCCCCAGCACCCGGCGACGCACGGCGTCCTGCGTCTCCTCATCCGGCTCGATGGCGAAACCGTGGTCGGATGTGTGCCGGAGATTGGCTATCTCCACCGGGGGTACGAGAAACTCGCAGAGAACTGCACCTTTCACGAGTTTATTCCGCATACCGATCGTCTCGACTATCTTTCCCCGCTCAGCAACAACACCGCATATGTCCTCGCTGTGGAAAAACTCCTAGGCATCGAAGCGCCGCCGCGTGCACAATACCTGCGGGTGATGATCTCCGAGCTGGCGAGAATTTCATCGCACCTGATGTTTCTCGGATCGCTGGCTATGGATGTCGGCGCTCTGACAGTCTGGATGTGGTCTTTCCGGGAGCGAGAAAAGCAGTACGACCTCTTCGAGAACATCGCGGGAGCGCGGTTTACCACGAGCTACACGCGGATTGGCGGCCTTGCCCAGGATGTGAGTCCCGAAACGCTTGCGATGGTGAAGACCTTCGTCGACGAGCTGCCCGGTCATATCCTCGAATGCGAGAAGCTTCTCAATACGAATCGGATTTTTCTCGAGCGGACGGACGGCATCGGCGTCATCTCAACCGGGCAGGCAATCGATCTCGGGTTTACAGGCCCGGGACTTCGTGCCTGCGGTGTCGGACATGATCTCCGGAAAGCAAATCCGTACCTCGTGTACAAGGACCTCGACTTTGACGTTCCGGTCTACACCGGAGGCGACGCCCTCGCTCGTTACTATGTCCGCATGGACGAGATGCGGGAAAGTGTCAAGTTGATACAGCAGGTTCTTCAGAAGATGCCGGCTGGCGACGTGCACGCGTTCAAGCCCAAGAAAGTTCTGCCCCGCAAAGAACAGGTGTACACGAAAATGGAGGAGTTGATCCATGATTTCATGATCGTGAACTTCGGGATTGAGCCGCCGGTGGGTGAGATCTATAGTGCCGTCGAGGCTCCGAAAGGTGAACTGGGTTTCTATATTTATAGTAATGGAGAAGGATCTCCCTGGCGTTTGAAGATCCGCTCTCCCTCATTCGTGAATCTGCAAACACTTCCGATCATGATGAAGGGCTGCATGATATCGGATGTTGTGGCCATCATAGGAAGCCTGGATCCTGTGATGGGTGAAGCGGACAAATAATTGCCAATGGACGATTGTGGATGTCCAGTTGATGAAGCTTGCTCTTGCCTCATCGACAATCGGAGACTTGTCGTGAGCGATCCCGCGGATCACAAATGATGGACGGGAGAGTCGAACGATCGTAAATGGAAAATCCCCTGTATGTTATCTGAAAAGCATCTCGCAAAGCTGGAAGAGCTGAAAAAGTACTATCCGACGACGCAAGCGCTCGTCCTGCCGGTCCTCTGGATGGTTCAGGAGGAGCAAGGCTATATCTCGGAAGACTCGATGAAGTACGTCGGCGACCTTCTTCAGGTTCCCTATCCGCACATCCTTGGCGTAGTGACATTCTATACGATGTATCACTCCAAGCCCGTCGGGAAGCACCACATAGAAGTTTGCACGAACGTCTCATGCATGCTGCGGGGATCGGGGAAAATCGTTGAGGAGCTGGAGAAAAAGCTTGGCATCGGTATGGGGGAGACATCGAAGGATATGAAGTGGACGTTGTCGGAAGTGGAGTGCATGGGTTCGTGCGGCACGGCGCCGATGCTCGCCGTGGGCGATGAGTACTATGAAAACCTCACTCCCGACAAGTTGGACAAGATTGTTTCAGACCTGGAGCGTCAGTAAAGTCTTATGGAAAAGTACATCCTTCCTGAAATCGCAGCCCTTCACACGATCGATGTTTATGAGGCGCAGGGTGGCTACGGCGCATTTCGAAAAGCTCTGGGCATGAAACCCGATGAGATTATCGACGAGGTAAAGAAGTCTGGTTTGCGCGGACGAGGCGGGGCATGTTTTCCGGCGGGCCTGAAATGGTCGTTTATGCCCAAGCAGACGCCCAAGGCGAAGTACCTTTGCGTCAACGGCGACGAGTCAGAGCCTGGTACGTTCAAGGATCGGCAGATCTTCGAGTTCAATCCTCACCTCCTGATTGAAGGAACACTCATCGCTGCGTATGCCATGGGCGTCAAAACATCCTACATCTACATCCGCGGCGAGTACGGGAAGTGGATCAAGATGCTGGAGAGGGCAATCGAGTCTGCCTATGCCAAGGGATACGTCGGCCAGAATATTCTCGGCAGCACGTTCTCAACCGAGATTGTTGTGCACCGCGGGGCGGGAGCCTACATCTGCGGTGAAGAATCATCCCTGATGAATTCCATTGAAGGACAGCGCGGATACCCCCGAATCAAGCCGCCATTTCCTGCTCAGAACGGATTATGGGGATGCCCGACAACGATCAACAATGTCGAGACGATCAGCAACGTACCTTTGATCATCAGCAACGGTTGGGAGTGGTACTCGAAGATCGGCGCGCCCAAGCATCCGGGTCCAATCCTGGTTGGTGTGAGCGGACATGTAAACAAGCCCGGGGTATACGAGATGCCGACGGGCGTTCCTCTTCTCGAAATCATTTATAAGTATGCCGGCGGGATACCGGGAGATAAGGCGATCAAGGCGGTCATTCCGGGCGGATCGTCTACCATGATTATGCGCAATGACCAGCTCGAAGGAGCCTGCATGGATGCCGATTCCCTCAAAGCGGCTGGGTCGTCGGTCGGGACAGCCGGTCTCATTGTGATGGATGAGGACACCGATCTCATCAAAGTCATTACGCGCATATCGAAGTTCTACTATCATGAGTCGTGTGGTCAATGCACTCCATGCCGGGAAGGAACGGGGTGGCTCTGGAAAATCCTACAGAGGTTTGAAGAGGGTGAGGGAAGATCCGAGGATATCGACTTGCTCATGGACATCGCCAACAACATCGAGGGCAATAC
>DOWV01000267.1:1302-8194 GCA_003519375.1 Bacteroidota bacterium | reverse complement strand
AAGCCCGTGCAGCCTGTCGGATTCTGAGGATGCCCGGGCTTTTTGATTTCAATGACGACCTGTTGCAGGGAATGTGGCGAAAACGAAACAAAAAGCCGGCAAATGCTGTATATTGAGAATGTTAGAAAAAAGAGCGGATCAGGAACAGGAGCTATTCCTGCTACGTCTATATGAATGATGCCGGACATACTCAAGAGCCGATGGCTTATCAAACGGTAGCGCAGCCGGTGGAAGTACCCCTCCAGGCGAAAAGTGACGAAGTACTGATCACCCTGGTGCAGCAGGGGGAACCGGGCGCATTTCGCGTGCTGGTAGAACGGCATCAGGAGCGAATTCGAAACCTCATCTACTCGATTTTTCATGAACCTGAAATCGTTGATGACCTTTCACAGGAAGTTTTCATCAAGGCCTATGAGGCGCTCCCGAACTTCCGGTTCCAATCGTCCTTCTACACCTGGCTCTATCGGATCGCTGTTAACAAGAGCCGCGACGAGCTGCGGAAGCGGAAGGTCCGTCGATGGTTTTCGCTTCAGACTTTGCTGGATTCATCGGATAAGGATCTCAGTTCAAAGATTGCTGTTGAACCTCGTGACAATGAGCTGCAGGAACTGGTTGCCGCGGGACTGCAGTCGCTCCCTGACAAGTATCGAATTGCCATTACCCTTAAGGATATCGACGGTTTATCGTACGAAGAAATCGCGGAGATTATGGAATGCGAGATTGGTACTGTGAAGTCCAGGCTCTCTCGAGCCCGCGCGATGCTGCGCAGGGTTCTTGAGCCGTTAGTAAAGGAGAGGGCCTGATATGACTCAACGATCGAAGACCGAGCGGTTCGAACGCCTTTCGGCGTATCTGGACCATGAACTGAATGAAGCTCAAGCGCGTGAAGTAGAAGAGCTTCTCTCCCGTGATCCCGACGCGCGAAGGGAATTGGGTGAGCTCATATCCCTCAAGTCGCTTCTTTCATCCGGGAAAGGAATTCCTCCGTCCATCGGATTCTGGACGCGGCTCTCAACCGCGCTGGACCGCCGGAAGAGAGAAGAAGAGAATCTCCTCCCCTTCCCGCGGAAGTACCTCCCGGCCGTCACCACCGTCGCCGCTGTGCTCGTTGTTGCGCTCGGCATCGTCCTGTTCGAGCAGCGGGAAAATGTGGTGGACTATGTCAGCCAGCAGTCCGAGAGAGTCCAGCGTGCCGTTGAGGACAACGTTCTCAAGGGTTCCATCCTGCCACTATTCTCCAATGTCGACAAGAACCAGGCGCTTCGGTTCGCCATGTTCGGGACTATTCCGCTCGACGCAAAGGCGGAGACGGAACTGAGAGTGGATGAGGATTCCGCAAAGTGGGTTTCTATCAATGTTGACAAGTCCGGCGCCGCCAAGGCGCCGTTGGTGACCATCCAGGATTTTGTCGATGAGGTGCGGCCGACACGAATCCAGCTCCAGATCATCGATTCGCTGCTCGACCTCGGCCGCCACAAGCTCGAAGGCTCGGTGTTTGTCGCTGAAGATAGGGCGATGGCGGTGCATCCGGAACTCTCGCGGCTCAACAGGGATATGCTCTCTGGAATTGCCGCCACGTTGGAGCCCGGCCAGCGCGTAAGGTTCAACCGGTTCCTCCAGGACAGGAAGGCGCCTTATACTTTGACCGGAGGGCAACAGACACCACCGTCGATGGATCGGATTCTGAGCAGGCTGAGATTGCCGCAACAAACCGATCGTTACGTCGTGGTGAGCCCTGAGACGGTTGTGGTGGCGGGACTTCGGATTGACATCGATAGTGTCCGCCGGCACTACTATCGTGTCGAAGCACGGGGGCACGCTGTTTCGGTCCACGTAGACGGATTGATCAGGAGGATCGCGGAGCGTGACGTCAATATCGCTCAGGCACGCGAGTTCCCCTCTCCAAAGGTGCGCGTTTTCGGTGATTCAGAGGCTTTCAGCATCCAGATCGGATCGGGTTGGGAAGGATTCCGCAACCCCGAGCCGGAACTTTGGGTCAAACCTCGAGTGCCCGTGGCGAGCGGAATCCGCCGAAGGCAGCCCATCCCGACAGTCGATTTTCAGTACAGCAGCGGCGACAGTGCGTTCTACTTCAATATCAATCTCGACAGTATCATGATTCGACTTGAAAAGGATGCGAGCGGTGCCGGATTGGAGTTCTTCAAAGCTGATCCGCGATTGCGCAATCGGGTCTTTGAGGTGAATACCGGTCGGATGAGACATGTGACGGACAGCGCTGTACTCGCGAAAAAGAAGCAATGGTCCAAACTTGATTCCCTCATGCGGGAAATGGAAAAACGGGAGCTCTTGCAGGAGAAGGAACGACGGAATCGGAAGACGCCGGGCGCAAGACAATTCTAGCCATCCGCACGAAGTCTCTCACCCCAGGGCCCTGAATCGAAGAATCGATTCGGGGCCTCTTTTTTGGCAGGTTTGCATCTCGCAACTCCCTTGCCTATATTCGGTCTACGAAGAACCTACCATAAATCGATACACCCACTTGTCCGAACACATCAAAGTCCGTATCAGTCGCGTCGGCCAGACGGCAAGCGACCTACCGCTTCCAGCCTACGCGACGGCAGGATCAGCAGGCATGGATCTCACCGCGGCCGTCGAGTCAGAAGTGACCATCCAACCCGCAGAGACAGTATTGATTCCGACAGCCCTCAGTATCGAGCTGCCGGAAGGATTTGAAGCCCAGGTGAGACCGCGCAGCGGACTTGCCATCAAACACCAGATTGGCATTCTGAATTCGCCGGGGACGATAGATTCCGACTATCGGGGCGAAGTGAAAGTCATCATGTCGAATTTCGGTAAGCAGCCGTTCGTCGTACGCCGGGGAGATCGCATTGCACAGATGGTCATTCAGCGTTACGCGAGGGTCGAATGGGTTGAGGTGGAAGATTTGGAGAAGACCGCGCGAGGAGGGGGAGGCTTCGGCCATACAGGAGTTTCTTCTATAAGGGGAGCAACAAAATGAGCCGCAAAGTTCGTGCACGGGGAATCCGGAGGGGTCCGGATCCTCAACAGGATACACTCGATACTCATTGGGACTCACTCTTTCAATCTCTCGGCCGTATCGAAATCGTCTTGCTGATTGGCGCCATTCTGCTGTTGTTGGTGCTCATCTATTCGATCCAGTCTGTCATCACCCCCTTTCTGCTTCTCGGAGCGATCCTGTTCCTGCTCTATCCTCTTCGCGGCTACAACCTCGCAAAGAAAATCATGTGGTTGAGCACCATTCTGTTCGGGATCTGGTTTGTCTCCTCGATTTCATCCCTTCTCGCTCCCTTTGTTGTCTCGCTCGTGCTTGCTTATATTTTGAATCCGGTTGTCGAGCGATTTGAAAAATGGAGCGTGCCGCGGTGGGTGACATCGATGGTTCTCATTCTGATCCTCCTTGGACTCATCATTCTCTTCTTCTTCCTCGTGCTCCCCGTGGTTTTGACGCAGGTTGAAGGTATCCTGGATTCGCTCTCGCGGCTGCTCGTCGACTTCAACACGTGGGTCTGGAACAACAGTATTCTCAAAGCCCTCGAGCGCTACGGCGTCTCAGCTGATGAAGTGCGCAACACGCTCACAAGCCAATTCACTCCACGACTGGAAGACATCCTGAAGAACCTCGTGCGCGGGCTGCTCGTTCTTGCAAGCAGCATCAGCAATCTCGTCACGCAGATCTTCTATGTCATTCTCGTCCCGTTCCTGACGTTTTACATCCTCACAGACCTCCCGAAAATCCGGCAGCGCCTTCTCCTGCTCTTTGCTCATCAGTATCGGGACAAGGTGGACTCGTATCTCCGCTCGGCTGACCAGGTCGTCGGACTTTATCTTCGGGGGGCGATCACGATCGCATTGACGCAGGGTGTGGTCATCGCGACGTTGTTTTCCATCGTCGGCATCAAATATGCTCTGATGCTGGGAGTAGTAGCAGCGGTTCTCGATCTGATTCCCTATTTCGGCCTGATCATAACGATGGTTCTGGCGGCCATCGTTGCCATGTTCAGCGACCCGCCGGTGCTTCCCAAGGTGCTGTTTGCTCTCGGCTCCATCGAGGCTTTGCGCATCTTTGAAACGATGTATCTCTCGCCGCGCATTGTCGGAAGCAAGGTGGGTCTCCATCCGCTTCTTGTGATTTTTTCGATACTCGTCTTCTTTTACTTCCTCGGTTTTCCCGGCTTGGTGATCGCCGTCCCGACGACGGCTCTCATGATCGTTTTGGTGAAAGATTGGGAAGCCTCACGAAAGGGAGTACCTCCGGGACAGTATCATTCCTCATCCGAATAGTCTCCCATGGCCGGCACACTGTTCCTTGTCGCCACGCCGATCGGTAACTGGGAGGACATCACCCTCCGCGCTCTGCGGGTTTTGAACGAAGTCGATCTCATCGTCTTTGAGGAGAGGAAGGAAGGATCACGCCTCCTCCGTCACTATGGGATCGAAAAGCCCGTCGAGAGCCTGAACGAGCACAACGAAGCGGCTGCAACGCACGTGATCCTTGGCCGCCTGAAGGAAGGATCTTCCGTCGCTCTCATCTCTGATGCCGGAACGCCGGTATTCTCCGATCCGGGCCAGGTGCTGGTCAGGCGTGCTCTTGAACTTGGGATCAAAATCGTACCGGTTCCGGGCGCGTCGTCGCTGCTTGCAGCGTTGATCGTCTCGGGTTTTCCGCTGCGGGAATTCGTGTTTCGGGGATTTCTCTCGCCAAAAAAGGAACGAAGGATCTCAGATTTGCAGCAGTTGAAGCGCGAGCATCGCACGATTGTCCTCATGGATGCCCCGTATCGACTGGTGCAGCTCGTCCGGGATATCGCAGATGTGTTCGGCGCGACGAGGCGGATTTGTGTCGCGTTCGATCTGACGCTTCCTACCGAGCAGATTCTCCACGGTACTGCACCGGAACTCCACAAGCTGTTTGCGAAAGAAGAGCGGAAAGGGGAGTTTGTGGTGCTGCTTGAAGGGACCGGGAAGTGATGTAGGGCGAAATTCATTTCGCCAGGAAGCCGTGGTGCCTCTCGAGCGAACTGAAATTCGCTCAACGAGCTCTGTACATAGCAAGGGGCTGGCTCTGCAATGAGTCAGCCCCTTGGTCGTTTCATTCTGCAGGGTGAATTATGGGATGAGAACGGCCACGGCGATCACCGTAGTCCACAGCCCATTCTTGTCGCCTTCGGCGGACTGCGTCACGTTGAACGTACGGACGATCTTGCCCGACATTTTGAACATCTTCTCACGCTCGTCCCATGCGGTATTAGGGTCGAACTCGAGGCCGAGTGTCGATGCGAGCATCGTCGCGGCAAGATCCTCGGCGTATTCACCTGCGCGTTCGTCCGTCTCGCCAAACGGATGATGTTCCGAGAGGTACCCGTACACGGTGGTGTCAGCCGGCTGGGCCACGCCAATCGCCGAGGCCACGAGTCGGTTCGGCTCGTTCGTGGAATTCCGGGCCATCACGCAAAACGTGATCGCGCCCGGTTCAAGCAGCTTGAGCCCTTCTTCCTTTGTGATACGCTTGCAGTTGGGCGGATAGATACTCGAGACGGTGACGAGGTTGCACTTCTCGATTCCTGAGTCTCTCAGCGCGAGCTCGAAGGACTGCAAATAGTCCTTATGCCTTCCGACGCCTTTCGTGAAAAACATCTTGGTTGGTACGAACACTTCCTCATCTCCATCTAAAAGTGAATAGAATAGGACCCGCTTACGCGTGTACGATTTTAAGAAATCTTCTCTTGCCGACCTTCAAAATAAACTCTTTCATTGACGGCACAACGGCATTGAGGTCTGTGACACGGTCGCCATTGATCGAAACACCGCCTTGCTCGACGAGCCTGCGTGCCTCGCTCTTGGAAGAGGCGAGTTTAGCCAGCGCGATCAGCCCGACGATCGTCTGTTCATTCATGCCCGCATCCAGCCGGAATTCTTCAATTACATCGGGGACGTCCTTGTCGACAAAAATCCGGTCGAATTCAGCCTCCGCCTTTTCCGCCTCGGCGGCGTTATGGTACATTGTCACAAACGTGCGGGCGAGTTTCCGCTTGATATCACGGGGATTGGTGGCGGCGTCGCCAAGCTGGAGTTTGATCCCGGCCAGTTCTGCGTTTGAGACATCGCTCGCGAGCTCGAAATAGGTGTAGATCATCCCGTCCGGGATTCGAAGAGTCTTCCCGTATATCTCTCGAGGGGATTCACTGATGCCGATGTAGTTGTCGTACGATTTGCTCATCTTCTCGACTCCGTCCGTGCCCACGAGCAGAGGCATGGTCAGGATGGCTTGCGGCTCGAGACCGTACTCACGCTGGATGTCGCGTCCAACCAGGAGATTGAATTTCTGGTCTGTTCCTCCAAGTTCGATATCCGCTTCGATCGCGACCGAATCCATCGCCTGTGCGAGAGGGTAAAGGAATTCATGGACGCTGATAGGCTCCCCGGCTTTGAAGCGCTGGGTAAATTCGTCGCGCTCGAGCATGCGAGCGACTGTATATTTGCTGGCGAGCACAATCACATCCGAGAAGTTCATTTTCGCCAGCCAGCCGGAGTTGTATTCCATTCGAACATGCTCCGGGGAAAGAATCTTCGTTGCTTGCTCGTAATACGATTGGCCATTCTTGCGGGTATCTTCAAGTGTGAGAGCCGGTCGGGTTTTGCTGCGGCCGGAAGGATCGCCGATCATGCCGGTGAAATCGCCGATGATGATGATGATCTGGTGGCCGAGATCCTGGAAGTCTCTGAGCTTCTGGAGCACGACCGTGTGCCCCAGGTGCAGATCCGGGGCGGTCGGGTCGAGACCCAGCTTGACCTTGAGCGGTGTGCCGGTCGCCCGGGCGCGCTGAAGTTTCTGTATCAGCTCCGCCTCAACGATGATCTCGGCCGTCCCTCGGCGGAGGCGGGCCATCTG
>DOWV01000267.1:0-1085 GCA_003519375.1 Bacteroidota bacterium | reverse complement strand
TTGGGGGTCGGCGTCGCCTCGATCTGGGCCTTCACCGTCCTGCCGCGTTCGCTGCCGTCGGTCAGCGCCCTGGAGAACTTCGAGCCGAGCCGGGGCACGAAGGTGTTCGACGAAAACGACGAGCTGGTCACCGAGTTCCACGTGGAGCGGCGTATCTTCACGCCCCTCGCACAGATCCCCAAGGCGCTCAAGGACGCCATCATCGCAACGGAGGACACCCGCTTCTACTCACACTACGGCGTGGATCCCATGGGCGTCGCCCGGGCGATCTACCAGAACTTCCGCCACGGACGCATCGTGGAAGGCGGAAGCACGATCACCCAGCAGCTCGCCAAGGTGCTCTTTCTCACCCCGGACAAGAGCCTTGATCGGAAGCTCAAGGAAGCGGTGCTGGCGGTGGAACTCGAGCGCCGGTACACGAAGGACCGGCTTCTGGAGATGTACCTCAACCAGATCTACTTCGGGCACGGCGCCTTCGGTGTGGAAGCCGCGGCCCGCACGTACTTCGGCAAGCCGGTCAGCGACCTGACCCTCGCCGAGAGCGCGCTGCTTGCCGGCCTTCCAAAGGCTCCGTCCACCTACTCCCCCTTCGATCGCGCGGAAGCCGCCAAACGGCGACGGAGCACGGTCCTGGCCCGCATGCTGGAGGTCGGCTTCGTGAAGGGCGAGGAGACAAGGCGGGCCGCCGCAACGGAACTTCAGCTCGTCCCACCTGAG
This sequence comes from Bacteroidota bacterium, assembly GCA_003519375.1. Classification (GTDB taxonomy): domain Bacteria; phylum Bacteroidota; class Ignavibacteria; order UBA10030; family UBA10030; genus UBA9647. The sequence goes on along the minus strand of DOWV01000267.1, from coordinate 368 downwards.
CGGCGGCGCACCACGGGTCAGTACTACCTGGAGTACGTCCAGCAGATCCTCGAACAGCAGTACGGGGCCGACCTCGTCTTCAAGGGGGGGCTCCAGGTCTACACGACCCTGTCGCCGACCATGCAGCTCCGCGCCGAGCAGACCCTCCGCGAAGGGCTCAGGGCGCTCGAGACTCGTCGGGCGAAAGCGGCCGAGAAGGCCGGAGCCGCCCCCGTCACCGAGCGACCCGAAGGGGCGCTCCTGACCATTGACCCGCAGACCGGCTACATCAAGGCGATGGTCGGCGGGTACGACTTCTTCAAGAGCGAGTTCAACCGGGCCGTCCAGGCGCGCCGACAGCCGGGCTCGGCCTTCAAGCCCTTCGTGTA
>DOWV01000269.1:12896-13143 GCA_003519375.1 Bacteroidota bacterium | reverse complement strand
TTCGACGCGCATAAAACCGACGTGATGGATGAAGCAGATCGAGTGACCAACAAGGCCCGGAAAGTTGGGACCACACTTCGCCGCGTCCTCCCGGAGCTTCCCTGCGTGGACGGTGCCATACTGCTCACTCAGGAACCATCCAAAGTAAAGCGGCTTGCCGGCCAGGAAGTGCGTGGTGTCCTATTCTACACGCTCATCGACTGGAAAGCCGTGATAGGCTTTGAGGCGCGGCGGGTACTGTCGCCTC
>DOWV01000269.1:7191-12767 GCA_003519375.1 Bacteroidota bacterium | reverse complement strand
CTTACAGCCACGAAGCGTGCTGGCCATCGACGGCTCGCTCAGGCGGCTGGCCGGATATGTTAACCTGGAACTCCAAACGCCCAGGGACCAGCGTTTCCACCGCGTCTACAAAGGAAGCCACCACGCGCGGCGAGATCGAGTAGCGCTACATCTCTACGACTTGTCTGCCAGTGATGATAAGAACGCCGAAGCCAAGGCGAAGCGCGAGTTTGAAACCCTGCATCGTTTACAACTCCACTCCTGGGCGCCGCGGATTCTGGATTCCTATCAGGACGCCCCTGGATATGCGGGGGAAATGTTCTTTTTCACGGTCGTTGACCCTGCAGCACCCTGCATCGAGGACCGAACAACGGACACGACATGGACTACGAGGAGCCGGATCGCATTTACACGTAATGCCATTCAGGCATTGGAAGAACTGCATCATGCAGGAATAGACAGCGAGCCCATCATTCATCGAAATCTTAGCCCGCGAACGATCCTGGTCAAACACGACAATTCTCCGATCATCACAGGTTTTGAACGCTCAAGACTTCCTTTCGAAAGCAGCATAGCTTCCAGCAGTCTGCCGGAGGGAGAGTACGTGGCCACGGTCGCACCCGAAGTTCAAGCACAAGGCCTGGCCGTCGCTGATCAGCGCTCGGATTTGTATTCAATCTGTGCCTGTCTGAGCCGTCTGTTCCAGGATCGGGACGATGATCTGAGCCGACGAGCAGTAGAGGTATTCAAGCGTGGTTTGGCCATGGAACCAGATCAGCGCGGCACGTTGCAAGACCTGGACATGGCCCTCGCGGAACTGCTTGGCGAATCGGTCCCGCGAGTGGCTCCACCGCCTGCCAGATTCTGGACCGAGGATCAGGTCATTCGATTTCGCGACCGCGACTATCGCATCATTTCACGCCTGGGTTCTGGTGGCGTGGGGACGACATTCAAGGTAGTGGAAATCGACCGAGCCACAAGAGAGGAACTGGGTACTTATGTGGCCAAAGTCGTCCACAACGGCGAGACGGGCCAGCGAATTCTAAAGGCGTATAGTCTTGTGCGATCTCATCTGCGGCACATGGCACTGTCCACGATCTTCGAAGTGGCCAAGGAATGGCAGGAGAACGAGTTCGTTGCGCTTATGACGTGGATTTCCGGTGCGCCGCTTGCTGAGTTCACCGGTGTGTTCCCGCTTCTCGCGGAAGAGCAGCAAGAAACTACGAGTGAATACCTGGCGTTGCACTGGCTGAGTATCGTCTGCGAAGCGCTCGACGTGCTCCATCGCAACGGCCTCATCCACGGCGACGTCAGCCCACGCAATCTGATAGTCTCAGGGAGCGACCTGGTGCTGACCGATTATGACTTCGTTAGCAAGATCGGCGAGCTGCTGGCAGCCCCGGGCACGGTTCTCTATTGCTCGCCCTCGTATCAGGAAAGGCGACCCGCTTCTCCTTCGGACGACATCTATGCCTTGGCAACAACCTTCTTCCATGTCATCTTTGAGAAAGAGCCGTTTGGCCACGGCGGAGAACTAGACAAGAAGCGAGGCCTGAATTGGGAAGGCGTGAACCGCGAGGAATACCCAATCCTGGCGCCATTCATCGACAAGGCGACTCACCCCGATCCACAGTTACGGTTCACCAAAGTGGCAGAGGCGATTACCGCCCTAAAGATGCAAGTGCCAAGGGAAACATCGACACCTATCGAAGAAGGCAAACCGGAACAGCCAAAAATAGCCGCAATCTTGAAGCAAACTGAACAGCAAGGCTCGCAACCGGCATTGAGCGAGCAGCGGGTCGAGTGGCTGCATTCTCTCTTGCAATCCTATCCGGGCTCACGCTGGGGCAACCGCGAAACACGTGGGCTCGACACGGAGTTCGCCGCACAAACCTATGTGGAAACCGCTTTGGAGGAAACGCTGGTTCGCGACATCCGCGAACGACGCGTTCGGCTTGTGATCCTTTGCGGAAATGCCGGCGACGGAAAGACGGCGCTGCTTCAGCATCTGGCGGCCCGACTCGGGCTGGGCGAGCATCGTTCATCCGAGCGAATCCTTGAGGGGACGTTTCCCAATGGTCTGTTGGTCCGGATGAATCTGGATGGCTCGGCATCGTGGCGAGGACGTTCCGCTGACGAGATTCTCGACGAGTTCTTGGGACCATTCCAGAATGGACCGCCGAATCAAGATATTGTGCATCTGCTTGCCATCAACGACGGCCGTTTGTTGGAGTGGATCGAAGGTGTTGAGGTACGTCAAGGTGGCAACGAAACAGCCCTGAGCGCGGCGCTTTATGAAATGCTCCAGCAGGAAACCACCACACAGAAATCGCACATTCGCTTCATCAGCCTCAATCATCGGTCACTTGTTGGCGGCATTACCCCGGGTCGGAGGCCAATCGATACTACCTTTTTGAAGCGACTGATTGACCACCTGTACGGTTGCGAACGAGCGGCAGAGATTTGGTCACCATGCCAGTCCTGTTCGGCGAAGGATCGTTGCGAGGTCTTCCGGGCGGCTCGCTTGTTTGGTCCTGACACACTACCCTCTTTAGTGGAACCCAGCATTCGATCGCGCGCCCGTCAGCGTCTGTTTGAGGCGTTGCAGGCCGTCCACCTGCGTGGTGAGACACACATCACCATGCGTGAATTGCGGTCCGCAATGGTCTACATTTTGTTCGGCATCCACTTCTGCGATGATTATCACGCAGAAACGGAGACCGGCGTCCTTCCGTACTGGGACCGCGGGTTCTTAGCAGATTCCCCGGCGCGGCAGGGCGAAGTGCTCGGCGAACTCGCTCGCTTTGATCCGGCGTTGGAAGCGCATCCCAAAATTGACCGGCACCTGCTGGGCACACCCACAGCAGACAGTGCCAAAACAACTCCGCACTACCCCCAGCTCACTTTGGAATCTGCCCGACGGCGGGCCTTCTTCGAATGGACTCCCGAAGACATCGAGCAGGTCGCAGGGGATCACGATGCGCTGGACCTGACGCGGGGAAGGCATCTGCGCCGGTTCCGAAATCTACCGCTGGCTGATGAGCCCGAGCTGACCGATGCCTGCAAAAATCTCTGTAAGGGCATATCGCGACTGGAAGACCTACCGCCTCAGGCACTCGACCGGCCCAGTGTGGTTCCGCTGCGCGTCACGCCTCGCACACCGACTGAGACGGCACTTTGGGTGGAAAAACCGCTTAGCGCTTTCCGGCTCGAAGCAGACCTTCCCCCCGATGCGGAAGGGGTCGAGCGGCTGCACAGGCAGGCTTTTCTGGTCTATCGCTATCGCAATGGCCGCGACGAAGAACGCCTACGGCTGGGCGCCGAGCTGTTCCATTTGCTGCTGGAACTGGCCGACGGATACCAGTTGGGAGACGTCTCGACTGACGACACCTTTGCCCACCTGTCCATCTTTGTGCAGCGCTTGGTCCGCGAGGATGAGAGGGAATTGTTGGCATGGAACCCAATGCAGTATGAAGCGATCTACCAGATTTCCACCACAATCAACGAGACAGAGAGCGTCCCAAAACAGCGGATGGTCATCACTCTTCTTGCCTCAGGAGCCCAGACATGAGCACCGCCAAAACATCCACTACGGCCCGATCCATCGTTGACGATGTATTCGGCCGCGGCATGACCCGCGAGATCTGGACAGGAAATTACGAAAAGGCTCTTCCGGTCTCCGTTCAGGATTTCGATCTTACTGCGGTGCTTCCCGCCGTTTTCTACATGTTCCGCTTTGGGTATCGCCGCGGGAAAGGGAAGTTTCACGAAACCTTTGGCAGCGATGCCAAAACGACAAAAGAACGCAGAAGGGCGACCACGATCGATCGCGTGGCGAACAAGCTGGCAGGAACTGCATCTTTCGAAGGTTTTCAAGACGAGACCACAAGGGCCATTCTCGGAGACCTGTTGCTGTGCTTCTGCTTGGAGAACACTAAACGGGCTTTGGGAAGACAAGAGCAGGTGCAGAGGGTTGCCCCGGCGCACTACATGGCAAGCTGGGTCGATCTCCCGGACGCGGTGGTCGATCTTCGTTACGTGCCTGAAATGATCGTCGCGATGCTGGCCGATCAGAAAGGGCAGTACGTAACGCAGAATCACGAGGGAGACCGCACTTGGTTCGCCATCGGCAGAGGCTTTGAAGAAAACGTATTGCTGAAGGCATTCCATCAGGGCATGATGCGCGAGGGACCGTTGAGTGGTCGCACCGCCGATCGTTTTCGGGAAGAAACACCGGTTGGCCTAGACCAGCTCTTGATGATCCGGCTCGCGCAGCAACTAGGAGAGGCACCGGAGAAGCTACGCGGTAGTGAAGGAGAGCGGATTTCAAATCAGCGGCCAATCGCCGAGCAGGCGGCTCGACATTTCTCTGAAGACATCCGGCGTTTCGTTCGTGCCTATGCGGGTGTCATTCCTCGGCATGCCTTCGTCGATCTATTGGAGTCATGCGTGGCGGTCGGGCTGACAACGATTATTACGAGCGTCATCGAACTCATGTTCGAGTGGGCTACGATAGGGGGAATCCGCAAGAAATGTGAACAGCGTCCGACACAGCTATTTGTAGATTGCTCGAATAGTGTCCACCGTGGTCTGCGGGCGCTGGCAGAGCAGTCGATGGATGATTTCATGCGGCGGATCGAACGGTTCCCTGTAGTCCTCATGGCGCTACGGCTGTTGGATTACGGTGCACGATATGACTCCAAACTGAAAAAACTGGACATTCCAACATGGCCCTACGCCACGGATTGGCTGAACCTGCTGGGCGAGATCCTTTACCAGCGGAGGGTGGAGGCACAGGCGATCCTGTACGATTTTGAACGCAAGGCCGCTGAACTGGCAGATCGGCTGCAGGAAGACTATCCGGAGACTGCCGAGGAGCTTCGAAGCGACCGCGCTCAGGTGAACCCTGTCTGGCGCCTGGCAGAAGCGCTCACATCCTTGCAGGGGCGAGGAAACACACAAATAAAAGTTATCCGATTGGTCGATTCTGTCCTCTTAACAGCTAGGCCCAACGGTCTCGCGATAAAGCGGAGTGTGTTGCGAAAGCTTGCCCCTGGGGCGGGGACAAAAAAGCATGAAGTCCGCTCGCTCGTTTTCACCGATTCGGTGCTGGACTATTTCGTGCATCTCCACATCCTGCGATCTGGCAATAAGAGTGGGAGTCGACAGATGTCGCTCAAAGACTTTATAAAGATTCTTCGCGAGCGGTATGGGTTATATGTCGATCAGGCACCTCCAGGGATGACTATCTCCAACGAACTTTTGCGGCTAAACCGTCTTGTCCTAGAGCGTCGGTTGCGAGATCTGGGACTGCTCGTAGGTGTAAATGACGCCGAAGCGATGAAACACCTGATGCCTCGGTTCGAGAGCTCAGAGGAGTGTGGCAATGGTTTGGACTGAACTGTATGCACGACTTCTATCAAACGCCTTCGAAAAGGTACTTGGCAGAGCTGATCCAGGGACCATGGCCTTCGTGCGCTGCCTCACGCCGGACGTGGTCGAAGCACTTGCCGGAGACAAAACATTCGCGCCGTCGACTTGGAAAGTCTGGCGTGTGGCGGATGTAGGGGATACTACGGTCCGCACAATCACCGCCG
>DOWV01000269.1:0-7175 GCA_003519375.1 Bacteroidota bacterium | reverse complement strand
CGCGCCGTCGACTGGGAAAGTCTGGCGTGGGGCGGATGGGGGGGATACTACGGCCCGCAAAATCCCCGCCGATCTCGCTGTGGAACTGCGCGAATCCAAAGGCGAGGCCGTGTTGCTGTTGGTGGATACAGCTCGGGCCGGCGCCGGGATGGATGGCATATACAGCGCGGCACAGGAAGTGGATGAAACTAGTCTGTTCAATCAGACACTGCGCCTGGCCGGAACTGAAGTGACCCGCGGCCTGTCGCGCGATACTCGGGAATATGCAGAGCGATCAATCAAAAAAGCACGGGGATTCGGCCACCGCTTTAGCATTTCCCCTTGGACAGAGCTTGACTTCTGGGTCCGCATTGCAGCGGAGCGGCGACACCCGGGAGAGCTCTTGTTTCTGCTCGGCTTGTGGCCGGTGAAAAAGGATGATGCAGCGGATTCGGACGATGAACTAAGTGTCTCTCGTCTCTTCGTGGATCGCCTGTTGGGAAAGGCAATCACCGGTTTGACACCCGCACAACGGATCGAAGCACTTAAGCTACTCAATCCTTCTGAGGAGCAGATAACGGATTTGGAACGCTTCCTGCGGTCGGCGGCCACCAAGCCACTACTTCCCGCATTAGCGGAACTGGCCGAAACGCCGCACCTGTGGGTCAAGGCCTTGAAGATTGAGGGAGCGTCTCCGATCATTCAAAGCATCGAGATAGTACCGTGGCGAACAAACACCGGACGGATCGCCAAATGGTCCGGGTTGATCGATGGAGCCGGCGCTAGCGACCCTCCGGTACTCGTCTTAAATCCCGATGCCGACAAGACCAGCGACTACTCCAAATTGGAAGTCCGCTGGAAGTCTTGTCCAGAAAACTTGGATAGGGGTGCCGTCGAGTACCATGTCGTGATTTTGACTGATATGGACGAGGAACTTACTTCGCGGGATGTTCCCCACGCGGGTAAAAAGGAAGAAAAATGTCGCTTCACGAATGACGATTTTTCTATGTTAAGTGACGACGAGCTGATCGGCGCCAAGGTTGTTGTCTCGGTGATCGGCAACAACGTGGTTGAGCCTCAGCAGAGTGAGGAATTCACCATACGATTTGGCACGCCACCAGAACACGATTCAGCCGGCGCTGGCAAGAAGGTGCGGGCGTTTAGCGAGGGGCTAATTGAGCTGCACGACCGCGAGATCGTATCGGTTCTTGCCTCATTTACAGAGACTTTACCGGTGGATTCCAAGGGCTTCGTGCTGTTGCGTACGCCTCAACGAGGGAAAAGCTTCCGGGTGTTTCGTTCGTCGTTGATTCGTGAAGTGGAACAGCAATGGGCCGAGCGGTGTGGAGCAATCGGACGTTGGCGCGTCAGGGTGCGGGCTTCGGGTGTGCGTACGGCAGAACCGGAGTTTGTTCCTTTGTCAGATCATGAATCCTTGTTGGGGTTACCGAGGCAAGCACTCTGGGATCGGGCCAGCAGTGCCAGTCGGAGGATGGCCGAAAGGTTTGCGGCTTGCAGTGGGGTAGGTCAGATCTACGACGAGAAATCCAAAGTATTCGATACGGTAATCAAGGAATATCTGTTGGCTTGGGCAGCGCTGCTGGACGAGGGAGACCCCTTGCTGGCTCTAGCAAATACTGTCGAAATCCAAACACAGTCGTGCCGGACGATTGGGCTGATCGTCCTGCCAAGTCATCCTTTGCGTGTGGCTTGGCATGTCGCCTACGACAACCTTGTGCTCCATGCCGCTTTCGAACAAGGCGCCGCACCAAAAGACATTCGAGACGAGTTCGTGGTGCTGGATGGTGCAATGTTTCCGGCGTTTCTACCTGGCCTGGAGGATGGGGGATCATTTGTCTTTGCCGATACGCTCGGTTTCCATGCCGTGGGCATGGTGCCCGATCGTGACAAAGAGCCGAAGGCTGCCGTGGCAATCCTGGCCCGAGCGTTGGGTGAAAGCGACGAGACGGCCGACGCGGTGCCGACAGTGGGCAAGCAGAGCGCACAAGTTCTGGGGAACGAGATCCTCAAGTATATAGATTGTCACAATACGTCGAAGCTGCTTCATATTCATGCCCTTCGCCCGGGCGACGGCTTCACGGTGGCACGATCACTTGGTCGAGTTCAAGATTGGTATCGACAGTCCACACCCGAAGAAGATTTAGACGAAAGTGAGCAAAAGGTAGCGCCAGCATTCGTGCTAGAGCTTTATCCATCGCACGAGCAGCGTGGCATGGTAGGACGGTTCATCGCCGAAGCACGGGAGAAACGACGCAGCGGGGCAGGCGTGTCATCTGCTGAAGACCGCTGGATGCTGGAGTCGCTGAGCCTGCCGGGCGGGATGAATCTACCCAAACTTCGATGGGCTCGCAAGAACGAGCAGGACCCGAAGACACCTGCTCATATCGCCGTGGCGTTCGATACGTTCGCGTCGCAAGTCGTACCTGACCGGTCTGCCCCGAAATCCAGGCCACTGTTTGCGTACGGCTTGCTTTCCTTCTTCGAGCGGGAATACACGAGCACCCCGTCTCCCTTGTGGCGCAGTACCGTATTGGCCTCGGCAGATGGGGAGAAACATCCTTCGGATCGAACGCACACGGAGCGATTGATCCGACTGCAGCAGGTCATCGGACGATGCGTGGCCCGTAGTATTGCCGTCGACAATCTGCCGCCGATGTTGAGAACGGAGATTTCACCCGAGAAAGCCCACAGCCTGCTCGAGTTGCATCGGCTGTGTGATTGGGTCATCACGCTCGACCGCAACGGGGGGGTCGAGTATTTCGATTCGCCCCGCGACAACAAGGAAATCTATGACGGTTACGTGATCGATTGTGTACCAGAACGTGAAGACTTGGGCTGCTTGCAGATGATAACATCGACCAGCAACCTCGAAGAGGTCCGAAACCTGCTGGATGGCTCGCTCGATCAAATGGGGCTAAGCCGTAGTCGACAAAACGCCGAGTACCTCATGGAGCACCTCAAAGCCCTCAGCGGACGCCTGGCGATCCGTCTGACTGGCCAGAAGGCGCCAACTTCAGAACTGATTGCACTGGCGCTGTGCCACGCAAACTGCCACATGGAACACAAAACCGGCGATTGCTGGGTGTCGCTGCAGACAGGTTTTCTGATTCCGGTTGATGACGTGCTTGACCTGATCCCGCCCTTGTCGGCGGTGGATACTGATGAGGAAGAAGCTGGGGCACACCCCGATCTAATCTATGTATCGAACGTGCCGCGCAAAGGGCTGTTGTTTCAATTTATCGAAGTGAAGTACCGCCGACACCTACGGGCCGCCCGAAGCCCGGAAGTCTTGGATGGCATCCGCCGACAGGTCGAGTCGCTGCGCCAGCGCTGGGACGAGTGGTACGCGGCCAAAGAGATATCTCCCTCGTTCCGGGCTGTTCGGCGTGCAAAACTCGCGCGCATGCTGCGTTTTTATGCGGACAAAGCCCATCGGCACAACCTGCCGAGGGAGCAGTACCAGGAAGTCGTTGCCGAGATCGACCGAATGATTGAAAAAGGCGGCGAGTACTCGTTTGCGGCGGTCGAGATGCCGGATCGTGGTTGGGTGTTCTGTCCAGAATACGCCGGAACCAATCCGCTTAATATCTCGCCTGCTGGCTGGGAAACGCGGATATTCCTTTTTGGTCCCGGGCTATTGCCCGACTCGGAGTTCCGCCGAGAAACAATCGTTGCGACTTGCGCAGCAGGAGAAGGAGACAGGACTGCTCCTGTCATATGTCAGGCCGTAGAAAATCAACGGCCGGGCGAAACCCTTGGCGCTGGCGAGGCTCCCAGCGCAGAGCCGACAACAGAAGCGGCAACCTCACTGGAAGTTGCCCACACGACGGCTCCCACAACTCCGATCGAACATGCTCCAAGAGTTTCGCTCGGCACCGATTTACTCACGGGGGCCGACGTTCCATGGTCGCTGACTGTCAAAGGGAATCCTCACTTGCTCGTGGCAGGTCTGCCCGGAATGGGTAAGACAACCTGCCTGCTGAACCTTTGCAAGCAGATGCTCCAGGCTCGTATTCGACCGATTGTTTTTTCCTATCACCAGGACATCGACGAGCGGCTGGAGCGCATGGTTGAATCGGTTCGGTTCGTCGAATTCCACGGCCTGGGTTTCAACCCGCTTCAGGTCATCAACCGCGAATCCCGTATGGCGTATCTAGATGTGGCAGGTGCCTTACGAGATATCTTCGTTGCTATCTACCCAGAACTGGGCGACATCCAGGGAGAGCGTATCCGCAGGGCGATAAAGGAGAGCTTCATAGAAAACGGATGGGGTGACCAGAACGCAGAAATGGCAAAGCTGAACGAGCCGCTGTTCGGGCGGTTTGTAGAAATTCTGCGGGCCGACCCGAAGCCAGACCGTGGCCTACGCACGCTGCTAGGAAGGCTGGAGGAACTGGCTGACTACGGCTTCTTTGAATTGGCAGAATCTCGTGAGAGCCTGTGGGAGAGCGAGGAGCCGATTGTGATACGCATTCATGCCACGCAGAATGACAACCTGCAAAAGGCGTTTGCATCGCTTGTCTTTTATGGCTTATACAAAGACATGTTCCGCCGAGGCACTCGAGACTGTATAACCCACGCTGTGGTATTTGACGAAGCCCATCGTGCCGCCAGGCTACGACTGATCCCGACCATGGCCAAAGAATGTCGTAAGTATGGCATCTCGTTAGTACTGGCATCTCAGGAAGCCAAGGATTTCAATACTTCGCTCTTCTCCGCGATCGCGAACTACCTTGTACTGCGGCTCAATGAAGCGGACGCTAAGGCTCTTATGCACAACGTTGCCAGCTCCGACCAGGAACGGGCACTGATCGACAAGATCAAGCAGATGGAACGGTTCAAGGCGCTTTATTTCTGTGAGGGAAAGAAGAAACCCTCTCTGGTCTCTTTGCTACCATAAAGATATTTAGTATGATAAACAATCAGATAGAGCATAAATATGTAAGGTTTAGCCATATAAGACAATAGGGCAACCGCCTCCATTGGCGGGATATTCAGACTGCATATTCATGGTTATGTAAAGGCAAGGAGGCAAATACCAAACCACCTGTTCTCAGGCCGGCTTCACAGCCCGCGATATTGCCTAGGCGCGAGCAAAAGGAGGAACATGTGTTGGATAGAGACACGCCTGCCAGAACGGATACGAGCGAAGCATTGGCACACCAACTGCTTCGGGAGGATTTGGCTTATGAGGAAGCATCCCTAACATATTGTTGAATCACGTAGAGGCCATGAGTGAAACCAACATGATTTCTGTGCACGAGAACATTGCGCCACATCTGAATGAGATTGCTGAGCGCCTTTGGTCGGGGCATGCGGCGGTTATGATCGGGGCGGGGTTTAGCAAAAATGCGAAACCAAATGGGTCTTCATGTCCTGATTTTCCAAATTGGTCTCAGCTCGGAGATCTCTTCTATGAAAAAATCGATGGCCGAAACCCTGACGGTAAAAAATACCTCAATATACTTAAACTCGCGGATGAAGTGCAGGCCGCTCTGGGGCGGCCTGCACTAGACCAGTTGCTTCGGTCAACTATTCCAGATAAGGATTACGAGCCATCCATTTTACATGTGAAACTCCTTGATTTGCCATGGACCGATGTCTTCACAACCAATTACGATACATTGCTGGAGAGAGCATGTATCTCTGTTACTTCACAGAAGTATGATGTTGTCGTCAACAAGGAAGACTTGGTTTATTCGGAAAGGCCTCGGATTATAAAATTGCATGGCAGCTTCCCTTCGGAGAGGCCTTTCATCATTACTGAGGAGGATTATAGGCGTTATCCGCAGGACTTTGCCCCTTTTGTCAATACCGTACAGCAGGCCCTTTTAGAGAATACACTTTGCCTGCTTGGGTTCTCTGGTGATGATCCCAACTTTCTGCAATGGATTGGCTGGATACGCGATAACCTCGGTAAGCATAATTCACCTAGAATCTATCTGGCCGGTATTTTCCATCTAACCGATGCACAAAAAAAACTCCTTGAACAGAGAAATATCGTTATAGTGGATTTTACCGATTGCGCTGGCATAGAAGGTGATCATTACAGGGCGCTAGACCGCTTCATAGACTACTTATTGTCCCGAAAGGCTGAGACTAATCGGCTGGAATGGCCGAGGAGGAAGGGCCGCATAAACCCAGATTTTAATAATCCTGATAAAGCAGCACAAGTGGCCGAAATTCTTGCCGCATGGACGACGGAGCGTTTGTCATACCCAGGATGGTGCGTTCTTCCGGAGGATAGACGTAGTTTTCTTTGGAGATTTACCCAAAATTGGATTGGGTTTATCTCGTCAAAAGACATTCTTCCGGCGCCAATGGATATCGAATTCGCCTATGAACTTAATTGGCGAATGGAGAAATGCCTCGTTCCTATATCCAGCAATCAATCCGAACTGATTGAAAAAATATTACAGCCCTATTTGCCTATCCTGGTTGGTGACTCAATAAATACGGTAGTTACGTCAACAGACAATCCAGAACGGCAAGGTGTGATTTTGGAGACAATCAGGCTAATGTGGCTTCATCTCGCTCTTTCGATGCTCCGATTTTATCGAGAGGAAGGCCTTATTGACAAATGGCACACTACTGATAAAAAGTTAGACGACCTCAAACGGTATCTCTCTCAGGATCAGAATGCATTTCTGCATTTTGAACGCACCTTTTTTTCTCTGTTTGCCTTGGATTTACCCGAAATGAGAAAACAACTGATGGCTTGGCCATCGAATGAATCCCTTCCTTATTGGGAAGCTAAGCGGGCAGGACTATTAGCGGAAATCGGGCAGATTGAGGATGCTGAGAAGATCATTGAGCAATCTCTTCACACTATTCGATCAAAACTGAATCTGAGGCCAGTAACAACAGATTATACGTTAGTTTCACAGGAAGCTTTTACAATGCTTCTGCTTCAATATGTGCGAAATGCCGTTCAGTTAAAAAAAGGAAACTGGGAAGCAATCGAAGAGGTTGGCAGACAATTCACGGAGCGATGGAATGCGCTCAAACAATATAAGTGTGATCCATGGAATGAATTGGAGCTATTTAAGCGATGCCTCACAGGGATGCCGATAGAACAACATGTGTTCACTGAGAAGAGAGAATTTGATATCGGCAGAGTCACCAAAACCCATCACATGGGATTCAACGATGAGGCCCGGGCGGCCACCCAAAAT
>DOWV01000142.1:11633-20938 GCA_003519375.1 Bacteroidota bacterium | reverse complement strand
CGGGGATTCCTGCATACTGCAGCCTCGATCGACACACACAATTCCGGTTCATCCTCAGTGGCGTGCATCGGCTCGCCTTCTACCGGCAAGTACTCCTCCAAATGAATCGTCGCCCGTTCATCCGACGGGATCTCCCTTCGAATCTGGTCTTCGATCTCGGAAGCCGTCGTGTGCGCTTCGACAAAGGTGTTTCCCTTGCTGTACTCGACGTCAAAGTCGACAAAGTACTTTCCGGCCGATTGATGGACTTCAAGATTGTGCGGCGGACGAAGCCCCTTGTTGAGCACAATCATCCTGATACTGTCAATGATCGATTCGTCCTGTGTTCGCAGCGGTTCGGCGTGCACGGTCACATCAGCACCGCTCTGCACGTCGATCACCGCCTTCTCGATTTCATCCATGATCCAGTGCGCCCGTTCAAACGGAAGGATGCGGCGAATGCCAACGGTTGTGTCGACGAACACTCGCGCGCCCGACATTCTCACACGCGTCGATCGAATTTCCTCCACCCCATCCACCGACCGGATCGCGCCGTCGATCCGTTTTGCCACGTCGACCGGCACGCGATCCATCAGGGCATCGATTGTCCGGCGGCCAAGCCGGTAACTGACGAACAGAACCAGTATCGCCACTCCCATTGCTGCCATGGCATCGACGCTGATATACCCAAACGACACAAAGATGAGTCCCGCGAGCACCGTCAACGAAGACCAGATATCACTCGAAAAATGCAGTGCATCTGCTTCAAGCGCCTGACTTCCGTGTTTTTTTGCCACCCGGCTGAGCGCCCTCGATCTGCTGGTGTCGATGACGATCGAGACCACCACGACGACATAGCTCCAGGAGTTTGCTTCGACATGCACCGAATCCGTGTTCAGGCGTTCGATCGCCTCCCAAATGATCCAGCCACATGTCACGAGCAGGAGAATCGTCTGAAAGAGCGCCGAGACATTTTCCATTTTCCCGTGACCGTACGGATGGTCCTCATCGGCAGGTTTGTCAGAAACGCTGACGGCAAAGTACGTCATGAGCGCGGCAATAAGATCCAGGCCCGAGTGGGCAGCCTCAGAGAGGATGCCCAGACTGTTCGTCCAGAGACCCACTCCCAGCTTCATCCCGGTAAGGACAATTGCCGCCGCAACCGAACTGAGAGCGATAGCTTTCTTCTCTTTAATTGCGATCGCGTCGATCATCGAAGTTCTTCAAATGTTGCGGTTCCAATGGGGTACTTTCTCCAGTCCCGATAGTCAAAATGCCACCATTCGGACTCAAACACCTTGAATCCCTCCGCCTCCATCTCCCGACGCAGCAACGACCGGTTCCACCGCTGCAACGTCGTCCCCCCAAAATACTCCGGAGAGGCCCTGTGCGAAAACTCATCGTATCCACTCACCATTTCCACGGGCCGGCCCGACTTGAGATCGAAAAGGGAGAGATCGACGGCACAGCCTCTGTTGTGCCTGGAGCCTTTGGCGGGGTCGGCAACAAACTCTTTTTGGGCCTGAGGAGTGGCGTCCCAGAACATTTTCGTCACGTACCACGGACGATAGGCATCGTAGATCAACAGGCTGTAGCCGAGTTTGCGCAAAGCTTGCTGGACGCGGAGCAGGGCTTCCGCTGCAGGCCGCTGCAGAAACGCGCGGGCCTGTGAATAGAATTTCTCGCCCATGAAGTTATTCGTCGACGCATAGCGGATATCGAGCCGGCAGGTGGAGTCGAGCCGTGTCAGCTCCACGAGATCGGATTCCAGAAAGGATTCGTTCTCTTTTGGCGGATTCGCTTTCAAAGCCCCCTGCCGGAGCAATGACGGTGCTCTGAGGGGCTTGATGCGAAACGATTCCCCGTTCATTCCCCCATAGAGAATACGCTTGTACAACCGCCCGCCAATCGTGACAGAGCCTGCCGACCCATTCTGTGTGCGTTCAAAAACGCAGACCGCGTTCTGCCACGAACCACCTTCGAGGTGAAACGTGCGCCCGTCCTGACCGCGCAGCGCCGATTGCTTTCCGGATTTGTCCCGGATGAAGAGGGTCCCATCCCGCTCGAGAACACACACCATGTCATCGCCGAGCAGGTATTCGCCGAGAATTCCCTTCCACGCCGAAGGCGCATCCGCCGGCTTGTTCTGTGCCTGGACAGCAACGCACACAAGGACGACGACAAGAATCCTGATGCAACGGATGTCGGTTAAGCGGGATCTGGGCATGCGCGTATTGTTAGAAGTTCAGTACTTCCCGCATTCTCTTCAAGATCGGCTGGATCTCATGGTCCCAATATTGCCAGTTGTGTCCGCCGGGTGTCTCGTGATACTCATATGCAGCACCGTACGAGCGGAGAAGGTCTGTGAAGGCGCGATGAGCCGGCAGAAAACTCCTGTAACCGTCCTGAGTCCCGATAACAAGATACAGATACGGCAAGGAATCCTTTGTCGTTTGCCGGTAGAGAAAGAAAACATCCCCCATCGTTCGATCATTGTTCGGCTTTTCGCCGAATGCTTTCTTCAGACTCGGGAACAATGCCCGCTCGGCAGGCCGGGTTGTGTCATTGAGCCCGCGTGGAAACGTGATTGCTCCGCTGAGCGAACCCGCAAAACGATACCGCGTGGGATGCTTGAGCGCCAACATGACGGCTCCGTACCCTCCCATGGAAAGACCGGCAATTCCCTGACGCGTCGTATCAACAGAGTACATCTTGTTGATGTATCGAGGAATGTCCTTCACAAGATAATCTTCAAAACGGTCGCCCGGTTCTGTTACCGAGTTCACGTACCATGAATCTTCGGCATCCGGCATGACCACGATCAGAGGAATCGTGCGCACATAGTCGCGGATACTCGTTCTCGAGAGCCAATCCTGATTGCCCCCGGTGTATCCGTGAAGCAAATACAGGACCGGATAACGCAATCCGGGATTGTATTGTGCTGGAAGGAGAATCGACAATTTCTTGGTCTTCCCCAGGCTTGGCATATAGAAGCTGTCGACGCGGGCTATCGCCTGCGCCTGAACGCCCGAAACGACAAAGACGCCAAGCAGAAGAATTGAACACCAGGGTGAAAGAGTTTTTCTGTTCATTTGTGTCATGAAAGATACGATACGAGACTACAGCATGCCATTCCGTTTTCGGAGAAACCATTCGATGGAAAAAAGCGCCACCAACACGCCCATCATCCATCGCTTATTCCAGAGTTCACTTTGGTGCGCGAGCGTTACATCGCGCGGCCTGAAATCAGGCATCCGGGCCAGGTCCACGGGCAAACGACCGAATTCCTGTGCATCGTAATATTTTCCTCCCGTCCGGGCCGCCAGCTGCTGAAGGAGGAGCCTGTTCATTCTTGTCTCCAAGAACTCCGCATTCAATCCCCCTACTGAAAAAGAACCCTTTTCCTGCGCCAGTTCCTTTCCGCCGGCGATGGTGCGCGCCGTGTACGTGTAGTCACCTTCCGGCAACGGATCAAATGCTCCCTCGAATCTCCCATTGCCAAGCGACGTGAGCGTCAACTGGCTTGTCTGTCCTTGCTGCAAGACGAACAATGAAACTTCTGCATCGTTGACCGGCTGATAGTTTTCGTCGTAGACCTGCGCCGTAAACTCCACAGGCTCCGATCCAGTGAACATCTCTTTTGAAGGGCGCACCTGCACCGGCTTCTCGTCCTCACGCGTCACCAGCCACCGCACACTGTTGCTGACGAGGTTTTCCAGCAAACGTTCGGATCCCGGAACCCCTTCCGCATAGGTTTTCCAGCGCCACAGACCATAGCAGGTCAGTGCCAGCGATTTTGCCCTGTTGACCCGCCGGCTGATGAAGAGGGGATCGTTGGTTGTCATCGATTGGATGCGGCCCAACGCCAGAATTTCCGATTCCGGCTTCGCCTGCACCGGCTCGTCCAGGATAAAGGCCGGAGCGAGTTTTGTCCACACCTCCGGCGGCGGTAATGATCTGAGAATGGGATTATTGCGCTGGGCAGCGGCGATGGTAAAAAATGTCTGTGTTTCTTCCCCCTTCCGTTGAGGAACCACGAAAGGGAGCGCAGCCGACAGTATATCGAGTTTTCTGAAGTCTGTTGTGCGGCTGAGAATGAACAGGAGACCTTTACCGGCCGCGCATTGATCTGCCAGCGTTCTCAGAACCGAGGCGGAGCTGGCAGCACCCGGGTATCCCACAAGGACAAGACATTCGACATCCCGGAGATCCTGCTGTGTCGGTATCTCCTCATAGAATTGACCGTTCCCGCGCTCAATAAACGTCTTCACCTCGATGTTCTCATCCTCTTGCAGCGCGCGGCGCACCGCAGCAACATCGGCGTTGGGCGACCCCGCGAAAAGAGCAATGCGCATCTTGCTCTTGAGAACTTTCACATAGAGAGAGGACCGGTTGTTCTGCGTGCTCAGTTCGCCGGGGAGTTGAGAGACCTCGACGGTGATTTTCTTCATTCCATCGACGTCGGGCATGAACGAGAGAGGGACTTCATACTGCCTGATGCCAGTTTCCAGCGTGACCGTTTTCCGATCGCGCGTCGTTCCTCCGTCAAGGAGCGTCACTTCGACACGCTCGTTCGTGAAACCGGAACTCTTCAGTGTGACGTCGACCGGCACCTTCGTACCGACGTAGGTAATCGTGTTCGCGACAACTCGCTGGAGAAGGACATCCTGCGGCACCGTCGTGTCGCCGATTCCCACTGCTGACACAGGAACTCCGAGCTCTTCCGCCTCGGCGAGCGCGCTTGTGCCGGTGGTTGAGTTGCCGTCGGTCATGAGCAGGACGCCCTGAAGATTGCGCTCCTGCGTCAACGCTTTCAGCTGACGCAGCGCTCCTCCGATGTCAGTTCCCTCCCCCCTGAATGCGACTGAATCTTTCGCGAACGACGCCAGCAACCGTGTTTTGGTGTCGAACACACCGTACACAATATCAGCGCTGGAGAGTACATCCCGGAGAGCCTGAGATTCAGTCAGGTTCAGTATGGTTTCTTTTCTGTCACCGCTCTTGTCCCGGATCGTCAGGCTTTTCGACTGATCGATGAGAACCGCAAGAACGGGCTTCTCTGTTCGATGAAAGACGAGCGTGAGGAGCGGCTCTCCGAGAACCAGGAAGAGGAGAAACAATCCAAGAGCGCGCAGCAGGATGAGCGTGAATCGGAGAGGCGCTGAGACGGGGGGAACCGTATGGCGGTAAGCAACGAACGCCAGGAGGGCGGCGGCCGGAGCTGCAAGGAGAATCAGCAGGATGTTGAGAGAAGTCGTGAGCTGAAAATCGGGCATCTCGTCAGTCGTCAGCGTCGGATGAACATGCTATTTGATATAGAGAATCTTCTGCGAGAAGATTGACCCCGCAGCGCTGAGACGGCAGAAGTACACTCCGGCTGCGACCGGATGGCCTGCATCATCCAGAGCATTCGTCCATTGAAAGAAGTTGGTCCCGACCTGAGCGTTGCCGGCGTAGAGCCTCCGCACCCGCTGACCGAGAAGATTATAAATGCTTACTTCGATCGCGGCGTCTGTCGGAGCATCGACGAGAATTGTCGTCGAGCCGTTGAAGGGATTGGGATAATTCTGGCGCAGCAAGAACTGTTCGGGCGGGGAACCCGGGTCGGAGATGCCGACGGCCTTCACCGCATCGACCATCCCCCAGCCATAGAAATTGTTGGGGTGGGAGACCATTCCGAGCGACGTGTCGTAGAGCGCCCGCGCTGTCTGCAGAAGACGTTCGCGAACTTCCATGGGCGTGAGGTTGGGGTGTGCAGAGAGAATGAGGGCCGCGACGCCTGCCGTCAACGGCGTAGCGAACGATGTGCCATTGCTGAATGTGTACCCGCTTTCACCGTACATGACATAGTCCGACACTCCCTGGGCTACAACTTCCGGCTTGACACGCCCGTCTGCCGTCGGTCCCGTCGAGCTGAATCCGGCGAGCCTCATGCTGCTGTTCACCGCTCCAACCGAGACGATACTGTCTGCGTCGGCGGGGGCAATCATCGTTCCGGTGGCGCGCGTCTGTGTATCCCGGTAGTTCCCTTCATTTCCCATGGCTGTCACAAGCAGGACACCTTTGCGGGCGGCGATGAGCGCGGCCTTTGTGGTTGTCGCCGTTTTTCCGTCAAAGTTCGAGTACGTATACCAGTCAGTGTAACCGAGCGATGTTGAGACGACATCAGCGCCGAGCCGCTCCATCCATTCAAGACCTTCGACATACAGATCCTCTTCAAATGCCTTTTCGACGCTGTCGACCTCGGTCTTCCCCAGAATGAACGACGCGCCGAAGGCGGCGCCTACAAGCTTTCCGTTCTCAAATCCTCCGATCACCGACAGCGTTCCCGCTCCGTGATTTCCCTGGGTCGAGTATTCACCGGGTGCGCGGCTTGTGTTGCTGTCCCGTTGTACGAAATCGTACTCGGCGATCACGTTGATGTTCTTCAGGACCGGGTGGACAGCGTGCTGGTTGAATCCGTTGTCCAGCATGCCGACGATCACTCCGGTTCCGGTTACTCCTGCTGAATGGACACCAACGACGCTGATATTGCTCAGCTGCGTCAATGACAATCCATAGTCGATTGCCGTTGATCCTGAGAGCTTCGCGAGGGGGCGAGGTGCCGGAGGCGACACCATTTCCGGTTGCTGCCGGAAAAAGACTCTGACCGGTTCAAGGGAGGCAACGCATGAAAGTTCTCGAAGAGCAACGAGTTGCTCGCCCGTGAGCTCAGCTGACACAGCGTTGAACCAGCGCGAAGTCGATCGAAGAACAACGCCGGCGGCGTTGAGCTGTCTGATGTACGTCGGGTTAACAGGGAGATCGAGTTCATCGACGAGTTTGCGGGCGGGCAGGACTTTGCTTCTTCTCCACAGCGCTCGTTCAGTAATCCCAAGCGAGCGTGGATCTGAGAGAGACCACTCGACCTGTTCACCGCGATCCCGGAACGTTATCCAAAACCTCTGCCGTTGCGCTTGAGAGGAACTGCTTGCGAGGAGTGTGAGGATGGTGATGGAGAGTACGAACGCAGCGCTCACGCCATCACGCCGGCGACGAGATAAGGCTGGCCCACTATCCTTCTCGAGTCTTGTCATATCTCCTCAGAACGCCCGCTACGAGCCTGACTCGCGGACGAGCCTCTCGATGATTTGGATTGCTGAAACTCCTTCAGCCTCGGCGTTAAAGCTCGTCACGATTCGATGGCGCAGCACCGGCGGAGCGAGTGTTTTGACATCCTCAAGATCGGGGGTATGCCGGCCCGAGAGAACCGCGCGGGTTTTGGCGCCAAGAATCAGATATTGAGAAGCCCGCGGCCCGGCACCCCAGCGGATCCAGTTCTTGATGAAATCGGGGGCGGTTGAGACGGTCGGCCGCGTTCGATCGACAAGCGTGACGGCATACTCAATGACGTTGTCGGCGACGGGCACTCTGCGAATAAGATCCTGGAAGTCGATGATCTCCTTTGCGCTGAGAATCCGGTTGAGGTGCGGCATGTACGGGCTGGTGGTCGCTTTGACGATGGCGACTTCTTCCTTGAAAGAGGGATAATCGAGCCAGAGGTTGAACATGAACCGGTCCAGTTGCGCTTCCGGAAGAGGGTAGGTGCCTTCCTGTTCAATCGGGTTCTGTGTCGCCAGCACGAAAAAGGGCTCCTGGAGCGAGTAGGTTTGCCCTGCCGCCGTAACGTGATGTTCCTGCATCGCCTCGAGGAGTGCTGCCTGGGTTTTCGGAGGGGTACGGTTAATCTCATCTGCAAGGACGATATTGGCGAACACAGGGCCTTGAACAAACTTGAAGGCCTTCCCGCCCGTTGCGACGTTTTCTTCTATAATCTCCGTGCCTGTAATGTCACTCGGCATCAGGTCGGGCGTGAATTGAATGCGGCTGAACTTTAACTCGAGAGCTTCGGCGAGGGTCTTGATAAGAAGTGTCTTCGCCAGGCCGGGGACGCCAACGAGGAGGCAATGCCCGCGTGAGAGAAGTGCAATCAGCAGGTGTTCGATGACTCGCTCCTGACCCACGATGACCTTCCCGATTTCCGCACGGAGATCGGCATAGACTTTGGAGAGTCTGGAGACCAATTCGACATCATTCATGAAGGCGGTTGCCCGTTAAGTGGACTGAAAGGGTGAACATCCTGAAGACTTGCCATGCATCGCAGGCTCCTACAAACGCAGTTCCCAATTGATGCTCTTCTTGAGTTCTTCGATCCACTCAGCGTTGAGCCGGTTTCGCTTCAGATAGAGCGCCATTTGCTCAACGCGCTTATAGTCATTCTGCAGATCGACATCGTGAGCGGCCACGCGTTTTTTCAGCAGGACAATCTGGTAGCCGTACGAAGACTTGAGGGTCACACGGTGGGGCTCGCTGATTTCCCCCGCTTTGAGGTCTTTTACGACCGATCCGAAATCAGCCTCAAGCTGATCGACAGCGATCAGTCCGAGATCTCCGCCGAGCTGCTTTGTATCATCGTCCTCGGAGTACTTCTTGGCAAGTTCGGCAAACGATTCTTTCTTCAGCGCCCGGTCACGCAAGCCGCGCAGGAAATTCACGGTAGCCGAATCGCTGGAGGGTCCGCGTTCCGTTCGAAGCAGGATATGCCGCGCATGCACTGACTCTCCCCGACGCTCCAGCAGCTGGACCAGGTGATATCCAAATTCCGTTTTCACGACCGGTGATGTTTCCTTTTCCTTCAGCGCAAAGACTGCCTGTTCGAATTCCGGCACGAAGACGACTCCGCGCTTGGCCCAGCCAAGATCGCCGCCGCCCGCGCCGCTTCCATCCTGCGAATACCGCCGCGCAAAGTCGGCGAAATCGCCCCCGGCCACAATGCTGTCCCGAATGGCGTTCAGCTTCGCGCGTGTTTGCTCTTCGAGCGCAGAATCCGCTTTTGGTACCATGAAGATATGGCTCAGGTCGACTTCTTCCGGAACCTTCGGCAGACTGTCTTTGTATGACTCGTAGAATTGTTCCACCTCACGGCGCGCGACCAGTAGGCTCGCTTCCCGTTGCTGCCGGATACGCTGAATCAGCAGCTGCTTCCGCATCTCCGGTTTGAATTCCCGCTTCATCCTCGAGACGGGTTTTCCGTAGATCTGCTCGAGACGCTGTTCGGATCCCGCCTGCCGGACAAAATTCTGAAACTGCTGATCGAGAGCGCGATTCACTTCGTCTTCGCTCACCGTGACACTGTCGAGGATCGCCTGTGCGAGGACGAGCTTGTCGGCGACCATGCCTTCCAGCATGGCCTTTCGCAGGTCGGGGGACTTCGGATCGACGCGGTTTTGCACGGCGTAGTAGGAAATCCGCTCCAACAGATCGGACTCCGTGATGATCTCCTTGTC
>DOWV01000142.1:4029-11562 GCA_003519375.1 Bacteroidota bacterium | reverse complement strand
GTCGACAACCGCCACAATGCGATCGACGGCGGTCTGAGCATCCGCGACGAGCGCACCGAGAGCACCCAACATCAAAACAGACAACAGGTAAGAATAATATCTTCCCGTCATGGGGAATTCTCCTATCTCACATACTTCGTTGAACTCGTGTCGCCTTGATCGCTGACCAGGAGCTCGACCGTGTGTTTCGAGCGGAGGCTTTCGACAAGAGCATTGTACGCGTTCCGGCGGCGCTCGACGGCAAGGCGTTCACGGATTTCACGCTCCACGTACTCCCGATCGGCCGCCTGACCCTGGCGTGACATTTTCCAGAGGCTGAGGATGTAGAATCCATCTCTAGTGTTGACGGGAAACGACGGCTCCGGCTTTGTCGCAGCGGCAGCCACGCGCCAGAGCTCCACGGGCAGCAGCGTACCGGCCGTGTAATACGCCGAGTCGACCCGCCCTGCCACGAACGCGGCCTGCTGCGGGTCTGCTAGGATCTGCCGAAGAGCCTGACTCCATGGTGTTCCCCTCAAAACATTGGCGCGAAAGGTATTTGCCGCGTCACGATCACGAAAGAGCGCGTAACTGAGGAGGGCGACATTGGTGGACAGCGTAAACTCTTTCAGGTGTGAAGCATGGTACTGAGCAATTTCTTCGGCCGTGCAATTGAGAGATTGCTGTGTAAATACCTCCCGCTGGAGGAGCGCATTGATGGCGAGCTGACGGCGCGTGTTCTCCAGTTGCTTTCGGATGGTTTCGTCGTCATCGAGACCCCTTCGGACCGCTTCCCGGTAAAGGACCTCATCGTTCACCCATCGCCGGGCGTACTCGGCCACCTGCGCCTGGGTCATACCGCGCGTCGTGTCGAGCCGGGCGATGACCTCGTCCAGGGTCAGTGTTTGCCCGTCGAGCCGGGCAACCGGTTGTTGTGAACCGGATTTTCCGCCGCAGCCGGCGAACAAAACCAGGCAACAAACAAAGAAAATGCTACTGCGTAGCAACAGGTTTCCTCTTGAACGCTTCCGTCAACATTTCCCTGTTGATCACGACAGGGTACCGCTGCTTTAATTCCGCCACCCACTCTTCCTGGCGGAGCTTGGATGCATACTCCTGGTAAGAACTCATGAGCTCCGGTTTTGCTTCTTCAAATGTCTTCGCATGGGCGCTGTCTTTTCCAAGAACCTGGATAACCGACCAGCCAGTGGGATGCTCGAAGGGCGGCGGGATGCTATCGACAGGCAGAACCGCTGCATACCGTGAGAATTCATTCGCGGAATTCGGCGTCCAACCCCACACACCTTTCTTTTCCTTGTATCCCGACCTCATCGTGTACTTCTCCGCAACATCTCCGAAATCCTTCCCCGCTTTGATTTCTTTGTAGGCGGCTTTGGCCAGGCTGTCGGTCGTAAGGAAGATCTCGGCAAAATTCACACGGTCCGGCCAGCGATACCTGGCTTTCGTGGAGTCGTAAAACACTTTGAGAAGAGAGTCGTTCACAACCACTTTCTTCCACACTTCATCCTGTTCAATCCGATAGAGGAGAATGCCGTCCTGGTATTCCTTGAGAAGTCTGGAAAATGCAGGATACCGTTTCGGAACCTGTCGTGCATGCTCTTCAACGATCTTGCCATCCGCCATCCTTGAAATCATGTAGTGCACGTTTGTCGGATTCAGCGGCATCCCCCGGAACTCACCCGTTATGTTCACGTGGTCGATAAAATCATTGACCGTGAATTTTCTGTCCTGACATGTGAACATAGTCCGTTTCTTGAGCTGCGGGCTCAGGGTGTCGCTCCATGTGGCGTTCGCGGGCGATTTCGTGGTGTCAAGACTGCTGCAGAGCTCCGCAATGGCAAGCGTGTCCATCGTCAGCCGATATTCCTTCAGCAGGGATTTCACAAAACGTGAATAATCGGCATTGTACGAGGTTTGCTGATACTGCTGGCGCAGATCTTTCTCAGCATCCTGGAATTTCGGCATCGGAGTGAACCCGGTGATTTTGAAGATGTGATATCCGTAACTCATTCGCAAAGGTGGCGAGACCGAGTCGAGTGGTGTCGAATAGAAGATTTCTCCCACGGCCGGAGGCACCCGTTCCCGATCGTAAAAGCCGATATCCCCGCCGTTCGGTCCTGAATTGGGGTCCTGGCTGTAGCGCCTGGCTGTTTCCGCAAAGTCCGCGCCCCCCTTCAATATGTTATAGATGATCGATGTCGAGTCTGTCACCGCGGTCGTGTCCGTCATATCATCTTTGAACCGCCTGAGAATGTGGCTTACACGCACCGCACCTCGATTTTGGTGACGGCCTGTCACCTTGATGATGTGGTAACCGAACTGTGTCCGGACCGGAACAGGGGTGACCTCCCCAATTTTCAAGCTGTAGGCAACATCCTCAAATTCAGGAACCATCCGGCCAATCGAGAAGAATCCGACATCTCCTCTATTGAAGGAGACACTCTGGTCTTCGGAATAGGTAACCGCCAGCGTGTCAAAACTGTACCTGGGGATCATGTCCAAAATCTTCATGGCTTTGTTGTACGCCGCCAGGGTGTCCTGAGGCGAAGCAGCGGGATCAAGACGTATCAGAATATGGCTGGCCCTTACCTCATCACGTTTCCGATCGTACATTTGCCGCACTTTCCGCTCGACAATTTCCTTGTCGACCATATATGCTGAGGCAACGGTGACTTCATAGCCATCAAGCTCACTTCGAACGGACGAGTCGGCAAGAAGCCCGGTGTCATAGGCCTGCTTCACCTTGAGCCTGAATCTCACAAGGAGATCCAAAAACCGCTCACGGTCCTCCATCGTCGAGGCCGTGGCCTTCTCCCATCCGCCGTTGTTCTTGGAGTATTGTTCTTCAAAATCTTCGAGCGTCAGTGGGTCATTCCCGATTCGGGCAACGACATTTGGGCTGGATCCCGCACATCCTGCAACGAGAAATCCACAGAACACTGCTACCGGAAATAGCCTGAAAATCCTATGCACCATTCAGTCTCCAAAGGGTTTTTAGTGAAGTGGGTAGACGCTAAAACGTTGAAAATTAACGAAATTTGAACCCCCAAGCAAGGAATTATTCCCGCGCGGGAGTGCATTCTGGTCGTGAGCGCCGGTTCTACCGAACGTTCTTGATGATATCGCTTTTTCGCTTGAGGATCTGATTTGCGCGCCAGCTCTGCATCTCAAACCATTGCGGCGTGGAGGAACACTGAACGAGGTACTTGTCTCCTTCTTTGACGTAAAAGAAGGTGATTTGTGTTCCAGCGTAGGTGATTTGCGCGGAGGGTTTTGACGAACGAACGGCGGGAGCATCGATGAAGTCGTCTGCCTGGACGTTGGTGAGGGTTGAAATCAAATTATTCACAACCCACTCCTGCGTGGAGTCTTTCCCCACCATCCATGCACTGTCGGTGAATGCGAGCACGAAGACCGTGTCGCCGTACTGATATCTCACATCCCTGATTGTCTCACGCGCAGGAGCAGCGATTGTGCGATCGCGCCATTCCTTCACCGCTTTGTTGAACGTCATCGGTGATCCGCCCGAGACCAGCAATACTTCATTGGAAGAAGCAAGGCGGCCGTAAGACTCCAGGTAACTGCCGCCCATTTTTCCGATGACGAACGAGGCCTTCTCTGAGCCCGTTTCATACGTCGTGACCTGAGTTCCTGTCGAATCTACCTGGAAGACGGAGTGTTTTTCGGGCTTGCCCGAAACGGTGCTCTTCCTCTCGAGGAGCTTCATTTCGTGAATGAGCTGTGCGACGCTTCCCTGGTCTGCCCTGTAAGCAACAGGGCGTTCCATAAACCACTCGACCCCCTTTTTCACCAGCACGACATGCGATGCCGGTGATTTGATTTCGACCCGGTCAACAGCAAGCGAATCGACCGAGATGAGGTATTCGCCTTCTCCGGTCGAGCTCTTCTCACCCGGTTTCTGCATCACAAGGTAGGCAATCACAATAAGTACCGCAAGGAATCCCAGCAGCATGAGGGTGTTACGATTCATACTGATTGTGCCTCCATAAATTTCTTGAACGTCACGCGCCGACGCCATCGGTAGAGGCCGTAGGCGACAATGATGAGAGGGGGTCCCAGGAGGTTCGAATACTTCAGGATTTTCTTCGTGCCGTCAGAAACCTGATCGAGCGGCGGAGCGGCAACGTTCTTCGATCGGATGGTAATCAGCCCGGCATCATCGGCGAGGTAGTCGACGATGTTGGCAAAGAAGGTGATGTTACCGCGGTTGCCAAGAAAGTCGTCCTTCATGAAGTCGCCGTCACCCACCACAATCACCCGGGTTTCGGGGCTCGCGGTCACGGCTGCCGCAGGCTCTTTGCCGGCGAAGAAGCTCTTGAAGGAACCTTCCACGTGCACGGCGAGCGGGATTCCAACTTCTGCCAGATCTGCAGGCGCATAGCGCTGGAACGGATCAATCATGAAAAACCCTGTCAGACGGCCGCTCTGTTTCGACGACCGCACGAGGACTTCCTCCCTCAACCCCTTTGCAGCCGCACCCGAGGTATCGATCGAGCTGGCAAAGTGGAATATCACGCTCTGAAGGTCCTTCACGAGTGGATTGGTCGTGTTGAAATTCGACGCCACAGGGATATACGGAAACGGCACCTGGCTCTGGAACGTGAACGATCCTTGCTGTTGCATCACCGAAATGTTTGCGCATTGTGCATCGCGGACGAGATCCGGATTCACGCGCACGCCGTATTCGAGGAGAAGATCGTCGAGTCCAACATCCAGCGGCTGCCCCATCCGCATTTGCAGGTTTGCATTGACACGGTTCAACAGGAAGGCGATTTTGCCTCCCCGCATGAGGTACTGATCGAGCTGGTACCTGGCACTGTCCTGGAATCGGCTGGACGGTGCGATGACGATTAACGCTGCAACATCGGCCGGCACCGGCTCTCCCTTGCTCAGATCGACGGGTGTAATCTCATATTGTTGCGCGATGACCTCTGAGATCTGACGCATACCCGACATTTCAGTCTCGCCATGTCCCGTCGTAAAGCCGATTTTCTTCCTGGTTCTGTTCGTCAGGCGTTTGAGGGCGCTGCTCATATCGTACTCGAGCGAACTCAGATTCTGAATAACGGGAAGAACCTCCTTCCGATCTTCATACATCATCACCAGACCTAGATATCCGCGTTTGACCTCAAGTTTGTCTTCGTTGACAACCTGAACCTGAACCGGCGCAATCCCCTGCTGCTGCGCGTCCTGCTCGCCTTTTTCTCCCTGAGGATTGATGAACTCGTACTGGAGATTGCCGCCCGAATATGCTTTGTAGTCATTGAGGATGTCGAGCACGGCGCGACGGTTGTTGTTGTACGGGGCCGGAAGGTCTTCCGTGAAGAAAGCCTTCACCGTTACACGGTCATCCAGGGATCCGACGAGCTTCTTGCTCGCGTCAGAGAGCGTGTACACCCCCTGCGACGTGAGATCGAGTCTTCCAAACAAGCGGATTGAAATAAAATTGAGAACGATCAGAATCCCAAGAATCAATGCAACTCTGATGAGCGTCTGCGTCTTCTGTATCTTCATATTCCGATCACCAATAATGTCCGATTATCAATTCTCCGTTGACCATTCACAATTGACAATTGTTCTACCATTTGCGCCTGCCAAGCGAGACGACGGTGAGGTACAACATAAATCCAAGCAAAGAGAAGAAGTAGATAAGATCCCGGCTGTCAATCACACCCCTTGCAACGTTTCCGAAATGATAGTCAATGCCCAGAAACTCGACGATACTCGCAAACGCGTCTGGAATGTAAATGAGCACTTTGTCGAGCATGAACAGCGTGAACACGAAGACGAATCCGATGATGAACGCAATCACCTGGTTCTCTGTCAGGCTCGAGGCAAGAAGTCCGATGGCGACATACACTCCTGCCATCAGCATCAATCCCAGGTACCCTCCGACGACCGGTCCATTGTCGATCTTGCCGAGGGCGGCAATGGTTATGTAGTAGACGAGCGTCAGGAGCAGCGCAACGCCGATGAGCGCCCAGGCAGCCAGGAATTTTCCCAGTACGATTTCTGCATCGTGAAGCGGTTTGGTCGTCAGCAACTCAATCGTTCCGCTTTTCTTCTCTTCAGAGAGAAGGCGCATGGTGACTGCGGGCACCACGAACAGAAAGACGATGGGGACGAGTTCAAAGAGCAGCCGCATCGTGGCGACATTGGAAAGAAAGAGATTGCTTGTATGGAACCATCCGACGATCGCAAGGAAGACAACGATGACCACATATGCGATGGCGGAATTGAAATACGATTTGACTTCCCGCCGCATGATTGCATTAATGTTACCGGCCGAGGTTCGAAACTGAGCTTGAGTCATAAGAGAGTTTTCAGTTTGCAGTTTTGAATTTCGTCTAACGTCTGTCGTCTTACCACCAGGGCGCTTTCCGCGCTCTTACTTCTTACCACCAGAGCTTCACCCTGGCGTCTGCCGTCTAACGTCTATCGTCTTACCGCCAAAGCACAGTCTGCGTACTTACGTCTAACCCTTCGACTCCTTGCCTCGCTTTCGCTCGGCACTTCGCTCAGGGCAGGCTCTTCACTGATTCTTCGTCAGCTGATGGAACACATCCTCCAGGCTCGTACCCTTCCTTCCCATTTCCAGCAGGACCCATTTTTCGCTGACGGCTTTTCTGAACAGATCTTCCCGGACGTCGCTCCCCTTCAGAGAATGAATCGAGAATTTGTGGACGTCTCCGTTCGCACCGCCGTATTCGACCGATTGAACGCCGGGAACTGCCTGAATTTTCGGGAAGAGCTCGGCCATCGCATTCTGCACGGAGGCTCTCAGCTCGAGAGCGACGATTTCAGATCCCTGGAATTTATCCTGCAACTCGGACGGTGTACCGTCTGCAACGATTTGCCCTTTGTTGATGATGATGACCCGGTCGCACGTCGCCGTTACTTCAGAAAGAATGTGCGTCGAGAGAACAACCGTCTTCGCTCGTCCCAGCTGTTTGATGAGATTTCGAATCTCGACGATCTGATTCGGATCCAATCCGCTCGTCGGTTCATCGAGGATCAGCACGTCTGGCTCATGAATCATTGCCTGGGCAAGTCCCACACGCTGGCGGTAGCCTTTGGAGAGCTCGCCGATGTCTTTGTGCCGGACACTTTTAAGCCCGCAAACCTCGATCATGAGCGAGAGCTGTTGTTTTGTTCTCGTCTTGTCCAACTGGTGCAGTTGCGCGGCGTACTCAAGGTACTCGAGGACGTTCATGTCGAAGTAGAGCGGATTCAATTCAGGCAGGTAGCCAATCTTGCGCCGGACCTCGAGCGAATGATCGGCGATGGAGTATCCGTCAACGTCAACGCTCCCTGATGTCGGCGGCATGTAGCACGTGATGATCTTCATCGTCGTCGTCTTGCCGGCACCGTTTGGTCCAAGGAAGCCAAGGATCTCACCGGTCTTGACGTCGAACGAGATATCGTTCACAGCCTTCTCGTGGCCGTAGAATTTCGTCAGATTGCGAACTGTAATTGCCATGGATATTGTAAGTAGTAAGTAGCGGAGTATTA
>DOWV01000142.1:0-3795 GCA_003519375.1 Bacteroidota bacterium | reverse complement strand
GAACTGGGAAACGCTTGACCGCAGGCCTCACGACTCCTCACCCTCCGACAGCGGCGGTGCAATGTTATCAAGAAAGGGGAAAAAAAGCAAGATTCGGACAAAAAAAGGGGGACGGGGGGGCAGAACATGTCGATCTGCGAACGACGGGGGGACGCAAATAGGCTGGTCGAAAAAGTGGCTTTCGTCTCGTTGAGGTGATAACGCCTGCAGCTTGACTGGAAGAGCTGCTCGATCGTTTCTGCGAATTGCCCTTCTCCACTGAGCCTTTTGCCGAAGTCCGAGCAGCTCAACTCACCATCACGAACCGAACGGATGCGGCTGAGAATCGCCGGTGCCCGATCGGGGAGATCACGCTTCAGCCATTCGACGAAGAGGTCTTTAACGGCGTGCGGGAGCCGGACAATGGTGTATCCGGCAAACTTTGCGCCGCGAGCCGATGCTTCACGGAGGATGGACGGAATTTCTTCGTCATTGAGCGCGGGAATAATCGGACACGCATTGACGCTGACCGGGATCCCGGCTTCCGCCAGGACTGCAATCGTCTCAAGTCTCTTTGCCGGAGCTGATGTTCTCGGCTCCATTCCTCGGATGAGATCGTGGTTCAGTGACGTGATGCTCATCGTAACAAGGAGAAGGTCGAGCGCAGCAAGCTCCTTCAGAATATCGACGTCACGCTGTATGAGCGCATTCTTTGTGACAATCGAAACCGGGTTGCGGTAGCGGAGAAACACCTCAAGACATCGGCGCGTAATCCCGAGTTTCCGCTCGATGAGCTGGTAACAGTCCGTGTCGCCGGAGAGCATGACAACCTGTGGTTCCCATGAACGGTGACGGAATTGCCGCTCCAGGAGCTGGTGGGCATCGTGCTTGACCATGATTTTAGTTTCGAAATCCAATCCCGAGGAGAACCCAAGATACTCATGCGTCGGCCGCGCGTAACAGTAGATGCATCCATGCTCGCATCCGCGGTACGGATTAAGGCTGTACCTGAATCCGATATCCGGGCTGTCATTCTTCGCAAGGATGGATTTTGTGTGATCGATGTAGAATTTCGTGAGGACGCTGCGATCGGGCTCGGGATCGACGAAGTACTCCGCAAGATCGCCCTGGCCTTTCTCAACGACGATGGAGGTGAATCTGTTGGGTGGATTGAAGCTTGCTCCTCGACCCGTTTTACCTGGTTTCCGCATCACAGATAATATCCCGGTTTGTGCTTCCTGGTTTGTCGTCATCCCAAACAACCTTCATTATTCATTATTCGATATTCCGTGTTCGATATTCGCATGAACAAACCTTCAGGGAGTTTTGATTCCTCGACGTGAGTGGATCCAATAGACGCAAGAGCCCAGTGAATATCTGCGCCAGAGGCGCATCCGCCTTCGGCGGAGAATATCCACCTCCGAATAATGAATGACGAAATCGTTCCTCACGATCCCACGCGCATCTGAAACAGCGGGATTTGCTTCGCCGAAGCTGCTTCGCGTGCGTGCAGCTGGCGTGTGCGCCGGGGACTTTTCTTCGGCGCCGGCGGCAGGAGTCCGAACTCATCTTTGAGTGCCTCCACATCGTATCCGAACGGAAACAGCAGCGTCTCGGCCGCTTTCAGTGTAAGCTCCGTGTACTGCTCGATATCGTACCCGTCCTCGAACGCATAGAGGGCAAGCGGTTTGGCCTTCTCCGGTTTTTTCTTTCCCGATTGATCGAGGATGATGAACTCGATCGATTCTCCCGCGGCAAGCGATACCCCCATGTCCTGCACCAGCTTTGCGACCACGGCGCTGATGCTGTTATTGGTGTATTCGTCCGCTTCCTTCGTAATATGGCGGCGGAGGACAAGCTCCATCGGATCGGCCTTCCCGCTGCGGAGTATCGCCACGGCGCTGCGCACGATCTCGAGCAGGTCGGGAGCCAGCGCCTTCACCTCTTCGACGTTGTGCGCCCCCGACATCCGGTTGAGCATGGCCGTTTGCATGGTTTTGATGAACTTCGGCGTATCGCGCCGCCGCGCCTCGATGCCGCGAATCTTCACTTCGTCGTGACGGTACCAGCCGACGTACCGGTTCGCGGTGGTGATATCGGGATCCATTTTCGATGCCGGAAAGAGAATCCAGTTGTAGATCCCGTCCAGGGAGATATCAATGCCAACCCGCCGCGAAATCTCCCGCGCCAGCTCTTCATACTCCTGCTCCGTCGCTCCCTCCTTTTTCAGCCAGACGCAATCGATGATCGCATGAAGCAGACGGAAGCCCCGCTCTTCTGCCACTTCTTTGGCCATCAGGATGGCGTCGCGGGAAAAGGCATTGACCGATTCGTGCGCCTCGATTTTCCCAAACCGGGCGTTCTTGTAACCAAGATAGCCGAAGCAGCTTACCAGCATCCACTTGAGCGCATTCTGCCGGCGGTCGTACTTGCGGAACAACACTTCATCCTTTCCCTTGTACTTTTTTTTCATGGCTTTATAGTACGCGCGCTTTTTGACGACGTCGCGCAGCGTGGCGGGCACGATTCCTTCCCGTTTCTCACAGACGGTGTATCCCAGCTCCGGTACCGCACTGTTCCGGCAGCACCGGCAGTTGACCGTTTCAGGCGAAACATTGTGGGTCACCATGATGGTCGGATACATCGACACGAAATCGAGCTCGGCAATGTCCTCGTGGTACCCCAGCGGCGGATTGAAGATCAGGCCGCCCCGGTCGGCAAGGAGGAGCGTGGCAGCCGATTTGAATTCCTCCGGCTCACGTTTCTTGGACGGAATCAGAATATCGTGTTGGTACGCCCACGATAATTGCATGGAGGACATCGAGGTGCCGATGCTCGCCCGCCCCTGCCGCTGTCCGCACATCTGCGTTAGCCGCGCCATCTCGAACAACCCGTCGAGGTCGGCTTCCGCCACCGTCATGGAGTTCGTGGCATCGATGTGCCAGCGGCCGGCAAGCTCGAAGGCACCGTCCTTGTGCACGATCTTGCCGTACTGAAAAAAGCTCGATGCCTTCGTCGTGACGTAACTTGAATCCTGGTCGCGGTTTAGAAGCAGCGGGATGTTGTGCCGCTTCGCCATGGCAACCAGTTTCGGCATCAGGACGGCATCTCCATAGTCCGTGAGAAGAATATCCGGGTCGCAACGATGCAGGTGCCAGTTGAGCGACTCGAGAACCTCTTGCGGGGTTTCCTGTTCAAGCACGTACGTGCGGTCATCGTAGAGAACCTCAAGCTGAAGGTGCTTCTGATATTTCGGCGGCACAAAGTCGTTGGCATTCCGGAGCAGCAGGATGGAGAACGGCGGAAGTCTGTATTCCGTCGCTTCCCGTGAATCGTGAAGCATCCAGCCGGTGAGCATTCCCTGATCATCGATTTCATACTCGCCCAGCGCAAGCGGGAAGAGCTTTGTATGGTAGAGAAAAAGCTGCGCGGGAAGGATATCCGAGTTGAAGAACGCGAAGTGCGGGAAAAAACGCTCGTAGTACCACACGACCTCGCGGAAACGCACCGGGTCGTGTACGTGAACTTCGAGTACATCGAGCACATCACCGGAATAGATTTCCGTCTTCGTCGTTCTCGTGATGGTCAAGGGAACGGGACTGCGGGCCCCGAGGGCCTCCGCCCGCCGGGCATCGGAACAATTCAGATGAAGAAAAAATGAGGGTGTGAACTTGCGAAAACAGCGATGCTTGTCGCCGTCCTCATCGATGAACCAGAGCGTGATGCCCTGCGGCGAGGGATAACAATCAAACAGCCAACCAGAGAGTGTGCGGGGCATGATAGTGCTTTGAACAGAACACTGAAAACACTGATGCT
>DOWV01000069.1:11474-11882 GCA_003519375.1 Bacteroidota bacterium | reverse complement strand
CTTCAATGAATCGATGCTGCGCTGCTCGTTCATGAGGGGAGTCGGCTTCTCCGGAGCCGGCGAGCGGGAAAGCCAGCCTTGATTCAGAGCAACGAGGAGAGCGCCGACAACCAGGAGTGCAGCGACGATTTTTCCATAGCTTCGAGCACTTCCGACCCGGCTCCCCGTCTGAACACCAAACATGTTCGTGGTCGCGTGCCTTCGACGCCGAATGAACTGGAGAGCCGTTGCTGCCGATTCAAATCGATGTTCCTCTTGCGGCATCATCAGCCGCTTGAGAAACGAAAGCGTCCGCGGTGACATGCTTTCGGCGAAGCGATCGAGCATCTCCGGAGCAAAGTGCGAGATTTTGTTCAGGCACACGGCGTATGAGTCGCCATCAAACAGCCTCTCGCCCGTCAGAACTTC
>DOWV01000069.1:10222-11222 GCA_003519375.1 Bacteroidota bacterium | reverse complement strand
ACAACTCCGGCGCCATGGGCAACGACGAGCGCCTTCAACACACCTTGCGCGACGGTGAGGGCGAATTCTTCACTCTGTTTCGGATGCTTTGCCAGCAGCTCATCGAGAGCCGTGCCTTCGACATATTCGATGACGATCGCAGGCGCACCGTCGTATTCATCAAGGTGATAGACCTGAACAATATGCTCGGAGCGAAGCATCGCGCAGGCTTTCGCTTCGCGCTCAAACCGCTTGAGCAACCCGGCATCTCCCACGAGGTTTTTGTGCAGCGTTTTGAGAAGCACGATACGGTCGAGTGAAGGCTGCCGGGCCTTGTACACTTTTGTCGTAAGGCTTTCGCTGATCTTCTCGATGATTTCGAAATTACTCGGCGTCACGGTTCCATTCCTTCAGCCGGTACTGGAGCCATCGCAGAGAGACACCCAGCTTCTCCGCCGTTTTTGTCCGGTTGCCTCCCATTTCCCGCAGCGTCTTCTCCACCATTCGCTGCTCGAATTCCCCGAGGGTGAGCCCGCTTTCGAGGAGATCCTGTTCACGCACATGGTGGAGCTGAAGATCCGCAACTTCGATGATATCTGTCTCGCACAACACAACGGCCCGTTCAATCACATTCTGCAACTCGCGGACATTTCCATTCCATTGATGCTTGAGCAGCATTTCCATCGCTTTCGGGCTGATCGTGTTTATGTTCCGCTTGAGATTTGCCGACAACTTCTCCAGAAAATAATGCGCCAGGAGCGGGATGTCATCTCTCCGATCACGCAGAGGGGGCAGACGAAGTTCAACGACGTTTAGACGGTAGAACAGATCTTCGCGGAATAACCCGTTTTTCACTTCCTCGCGCAGATCTTTGTTCGACGCCGCGAGAACACGGACGTCCACGCTTCGGTTCTGCAGATCGCCGACCCTTCGGATTTCCCTTTCCTGAAGGACGCGCAGGAGCTTTGTCTGCAGAAGCAGGGGCATCGAGACGATTTCATCCAGAAAGAGTGTGCCGCCG
>DOWV01000069.1:0-10032 GCA_003519375.1 Bacteroidota bacterium | reverse complement strand
CAGTTCACCGCTACGAATGCCTTGCTCCCCCTGCCGCTGTTCTCATGAATGGCGCGGGCGATCAGCTCTTTCCCAGTGCCGCTCTCACCGGTAATAAGCACCGAAACATCGACCCCCATGACCCTCCGGACGACATCCAGTGCGGCCTTCCATTCCTTGCTCTTCCCGACAATTCCTTCGAAGAGTTGGGTACGGGCCACTTGCGTCCGGAGTCGCTCGTTTTCCGCCTTCAACGATTCGTAACGACGGGCATTGTCGATGGCAATCGCGGAGAGATTCCCGAACACGGTCAGGAACCGAAGCGTTTCCTCGTTGAACTTCCCCCGCGAATGAATCGTGTCGAGATAAACTGCGCCGCTCACGGCACGATCCACGCGCAGTGGCACACAGATGATGGAGAGAATGCGCTGGGCCATGATGCTTTTCGACGCTTCAAATCGCTCATCGCTCAATGCATCAAACGTCAGAAGCGGATCTCCGTCTTTTAGTACTTTTTGAACCACGGAGGAGGAAGCCGCGTAGGCACGCTGGGATCGCTCATCTCCAAAATTCCTCGAAGCGGCAACCGAGAATCCTTTCTCTGCCGCGCGATCCACCAGGAGTAAGAACCCGCGCTCCGCCTCGAGATGGGTCATGGCAATCTCAAGCACGGTATCGAGGAGCGCACGCGGCTCGAGAATCGAGCTTACCGTCTGCGTAACGCGGTACAACGCGTCGAAGTTGTCTCGCTGGTCGGTGCTCATGGTGCCGGTTCACCTGTCACGATGAACGATGCTTCTTTGGATCGGGAAAGGTTGCCGTACTCGTCCACGATGGCGATCGTCCAGAAGTACAAAGCCGGCGGGAGCGAGTCGGGATACTGGAAGCTGGTGAGCAGCGGGTCGACGTTATCCTGCGTCCAGATCAGGGTCGGGACCCCTTGATCCTGCCTGTTGAGCTCGAGCTTGTAGGAATAGGGGAATGAGGCGTTCGGCCGCGCCCATTGAAATTCCGGCCGGCTCACTGCCGTGTCGAGAGCCGTCGGAGAAATTGGGATCACCGTTTGCTGAATAATCCTGGAGACGGCGAACGATTTTCCGTTTGTCGTTCCCTTCGGCTTGTCCTGTACGACGATGGCGAGGGATTTGCCCGCGAGCCACTCGAGATTCTTCGTCGGCAGCGACGATGCGTTGATGGTGACCTGATAGTGCGGAGGTTCGGGGATGAACGTCATGGGAAAGCTTGCCGTGTCGACGGTGCATAGCACGGAGGCGATGTCCCCCTGCCCGTCAGGATCACCTACGACCGAACTGATGACTGCGGAGTACGACGGCCCGGGCCACCATTGATCGACTTTTCTCGTCACGATTACGCACGACGACACAAAGGGGAGAGCGTTGAGATGGGCCTGGACGTTCGTATTCTGTGCGAGCACGATCGTTGTCCGTACGGTGTCGCTCGCATATCCGGCCTTTGAGATCAGGAGAGAGATATCCCCGGGGACAATATCACTGAACGAAAACGAACCGTTGCTTTGAGAGAGGGTCGACGGACCGGAGGGGAGAACTGTCACCTGGGCATCGGGAATACCCAGGAAGGGTTCATAGAAGCTGAGCACTTTACCTGTAAGAACGCCGCTGTTCCGGAAGTAGGGAGATGCGGGGTCGAGCGGGTTATCGCGCGGAGCATCGGGAATACAGGCCGTCAAGAAAATCAACAGGCTGCAGACGAAATCGGCGGCGTGTCGGAAAGTTCCTCGCATAAAAGGTATTGTACGTACTGAGTGTATGACCTTATGTGAGCAAAATCAACCCCGGCTGGGACTCTCCCAACAGACTTAAGGAAAGCGGTAAGATGGTACGAAAACGACAGTTGAATCTCCGCCACCGTGTGCCGAGAATCCAGTTTTATTCGAGAAGTTTCATGAAGTTTCGCTTACGACGATGGTTTGTCCGAAGCGACTCGAGGTAACGCTCCGACTCCTCACCACGCCCCGTACGCCGGAGGAGCTTCTGCACTTTCTTCACAAACTCCGCGGCCTCCTGGTACGACTGATTGTTCATGCGATTCACCGCCGGCTCCACGAAGCTCTTGTACACTGCCAAGGCATCCTCAGGATGGTCAGCTTCCCGGGCAGCAGCCAGATCGAGCCACAAAGATTCGTGGCACCCACCTTCCTGCGCTTCCAGCCATGCCTGATCAACGTCTTTCTCCCACAGAAAAATCTTCACAAGAGTCGAGCTGTCGCTCGGTATCCACTGATATCGTTTCTTCGTCGATCTCTGGTCAGCCGAATGCTGATCGCGAAGCAATTGAAGTGCCCGTTCCCGCCACTCCGTCCAGGCTTGCGCGCCGCCCGCCAACTTAGCGTGAGAATTCAGGAGCCGGTATTGTTCGAATCCCGGTCTATCGACAAACTCTTTCCAGCTCAAGTCCATTGCATCTTTGTGACGTCCTCTCTTATGGGATTCACGGGCGAGGAACTCACGTAGCCTTGAGTCGGTCTTCTCGGGGAACGCGGCAAGACCCTTTTCAGCCCACTCAAGCGCCTTTTCACTGTTCTTTGCTTTCGTGCAAATCTCTGCGATCTCCAGATAAGCGTAGGCAGATCCGAGGTTCTTGGACTTGACAGCGACAAGCACATCGAGATCGCCGGATTGCCCGGCAAGCTGCTCCATGATGCTTGTGATCCTGAACCGATCACCTGAGTACAGTAAATCGTCCTCGCCCGGATTGAGCGGCCGCAGTTTCCTCCATCGCTCCTCGGCAAGTGCGCGAAATGTCCTTAGACCTTTCTCACCAAGCACATCCGCATAATCCTCGACTGCGTGGTAGAAGACCTCCCAATGCGACTTGAGCCCCCAGGCGAACAGCTTCTTTGCCAGTTGTTCCGGGTCGGGTCTGGCTTTAACACATGCCTGGTGATGCAGGCTTTCGAGTTCGCCGATTACGTTCCTCATGTACCCGTCTGAATCGTCCATCATCTCCATTTGGGCCTCAAGGCACCGTAGGAAATGCTCCGAAAGCTCGACCACCTCCGCGGCATGATTCTCTTCGAGCAGTTCACGGAGGGAGCGAATGACGTTTTCAATGCCGCGCACATAGTCATACATCGAATGGTAATCTATATAGTGACCCCGATTGATTGCACGGTCGATCGCTTTCCGGTATGTCGGGAGATGTACGGCTTTACCTGCTTTTCCCGCAAGCAAAGAAAGCCGGGTCATGAGGTCGCTATCTTCCTCTGCCTGCCGAACCAGGAGCGACACAAGCTTTGATTTCTCCTGCGTTCCCAGAAATTCCTCCACTTCCTTCAATGTTAACTCGCTGTCAGGCATTTTCCTGCCTTTGGACGGTTCCGTCTTTTGTCCCCCAGAATTTTCCCCGCCACCCGCCTGGGCAACAACCGCCAAACCGACAGCCACGCAATGCTTGCAAAACGCTCCGTCATCCTGGCTGAAAGGGCAGGTGCACGAGAAGCCAAGCTCGGCGTCTCCCTCATCCCAGATCTCTACCATGTAGGTATGCGTGCCCCGCACCTTGGCTTGAATGTGATCGTCTTCGATTCGAAGGATCACAACGCGATCTTCTTCAAAATACCGGACCCCGCGTTCGTGCGATGGCTCACCCGCATATTCTCTGAGAAGATGCGGGGAAAGAAGTTTGAGAAGTGGATTGTGGCTGCGCTTCGACAAAAGGCCTAGATCGGTTGGGATTATAACATGCGAGTTAATGTAAACGCTTCTGAAGGGAATCAAGCCCTTCTACGGCAAAGAGAGAATCCAGTGTCCATCGGTGGCGCACTATACCTCCTTCACCTCCACAACCTCCTCGCCCAGCATATCGACGATCTTCACGGCGACGTTTGTTTTTGCCCTCGGTGCGTCGAGTTGGTACTCGCCTTTGACGACGTCGGATTTCTTCTCCGGCACATCCGAAAACACGACATTGAATACCTCGCCGTTGTAGTCAGCATCGATCATCACGCAATCGACCATCGATCGCCAGTCGTCGATGTGCGGTTTCACGACACCGGTCTGCTGGCTTAGCCGCTCGAGGATCGTCGGCGAAATGAAGTCCTCGATCACAACGTGGATGGTGGTAATTCTTCTCGAAACCTTTACTCTTGCTCTTGCGGGCTCGTGTTTGATGAACTTGCCGTATTTTGGATCAGTGCGGAGCTCGATGATTTCAAGCTTGTTTGGCACGTCCCCTTTCTTGCGCAGACGGTTCCATTCCTCTGCCCAGGCATCGGCTGCGAGTTCTTTGCCGAGAGAAACTACCACGACATCCCGATCTTCGCCGGGGCGCGCAGAGAGTTCCCTCTTTACTTCCTCCAAGTCGAGCGGAGAGAGCGGATGATTGAACGGAACGATCTTTACTAGCCGCCTGCCGAGTGTGCCGTCGAAAAACGCGTCAGCGCGAGTCCGGGTGACGCCAATATGCTCGCAGGCAAGATTCACCGCCTCGTTGTGCTGGATCTGGAGGTCGTAGTCGTTGACCCGATAGACTTCAAATGATAGTTGAGCAGGGGGTTGCACACTGAGCGAAGTCCCGTCCGCTTTTTGGCGGGACGAAGTCGAAGTGTCTGCGTGGGCAAAACCAAGCTCCACCTGCCTTCCCTTTCGCTCCAACTCTCCGACCTGTTCCTGTATGATTGTCTGCAGTCTCTTGCTTGTTGTCTGTATCGCTCCTTTGTTGATGTCGCAGCCAATCCAGCGGCGCCCGAGCTTCTGCGCGACGGCAGCCGCTGTGCCCGAGCCGATGAAGCAATCAAGAACGACGTCGTTCGGATCAGACGCCATTTTTATGATCCGCCCCAACAGCGATTCAGGCTTCTGAGTTGGGTAAGGCGTTCTCTCTTGGGCGACCGGATTTACCGAATAGAGATCGGTCCAAAGGTCTTGAAGCTTGACGCCTCCCATCTCATCAACGTACTGTTTGAATTGGATACGACCCGACTTCTCACGCGGGAAAACTAACAATCCCCGATTGTCATAATCCTCCATTTTTGCCCTCGTCCACTTATATCCATTGGGATGAGGCCAATATCCTTTATACTCATAGTACAGATTCGGCCGTGGACCGGGGTTACCAGTCGGGATGGGAATGTACAGCCTGCCAGTCTCGTCCTTGATAGCCCGGTGCAGGTATTCCTCTTCGTAAGCATGATACTGCATATTGAAGGTATACTCCTCAGACTTTGAGTACCAATAGATCGTGTCGTGAAGAGTACCGCATCGCTTTTGTGCAAGCCCTGTCGACGTCGACCGTTTCCAGATTATCTCATTCCTGAACGCGTTCGGAAATACTTCTTCCAATAACATCCTGAGGTGATAGTTTCTTGCGTCATCCGAGTGAAGGAATAGAGAGCCGCGTTCATCCAACAACTCGCGAAGCAGCAACAACCGTTCGTACATAAACTGTAGATATGAATCATTTGCCCATATGTCTGTATACTGAATTTGCTCACCAAGAGTATAAGATTCGGCCTCAAGTCTCTCTGGTTTTTCTGAACTTCTAAGCTGCACCTTCCTCACATAATCCGCCCCGCTATCGAACGGCGGGTCGATGTAGATCAGCTTCACCTTGCCGCGGAAACCGTTGGCCAAAAGATGCGCGAGCACTTCTTTGTTGTCGCCGTGGAAGAGAAGGCCGGAGTGCGGATACTGCTCGGGCCAATCGAACCAGTTTTCGGATTGTGCGTTTTGTGCACCCCGCCGACTTTTGGCGGGGCGGATTGCGGACTGTGAGTCTTCGATTGCGATTGGTGGTTCTGGATGGAAACTCTCGACATGCTGAGCCGGAAAGGCAGTAACATGGCGAAGGGGCTTCTTACCAACCCACACGAGCATCGGGCGGCCTTTGGCAGCGGATATCTGGACCGGCTTCGGCTGCTCTGGTTTCTCCGGCGCTGACTTCTGGCGAAGCGGTTTCTTTTCCTTATTCGCGGGCTTTTTCTTTTTCACGATTTGTCGTTTCGGTTTTGCCATAGGTCAACTCTCACGAAGGGCACAGCAGTCAAGCAGAACGCGACTTCTGTTGTACGGCAATCCACGAACAGCGAGGATGCTTTGCAAAGAGGGCTTGTACAATAATAGGTTAATGAAAGGTTTTCGTGAAATACTTACATAAGAAACGTACAATGAAAGTACACTTGCATTCACTCCGCGATTCTCAGAATCTGTTGAGCAATAAACCACCGATTTCGCCCCTTTTTCTCCGGTTCCGTAAGAATGCCCTCTTTCACCAATCGCCGAAGTGCGGACATTGCAGTTGGGTGTGTTACCTTGAACTTATCCCTTACGCGAACAGCTGTAACGAGAGGCTGCATAAAGAGGAGGTCGATCACGCCAAGAAGAAGCGCAGACTGATTCGATTTTTGAAACATCTCCCTCCATTGAGATTGCAAATCCTGCAAATGCTTGGCGCGCTCAATAGCATC
Organism: Bacteroidota bacterium; assembly: GCA_003519375.1. Taxonomy (GTDB): domain Bacteria; phylum Bacteroidota; class Ignavibacteria; order UBA10030; family UBA10030; genus UBA9647. The sequence goes on along the minus strand of DOWV01000069.1, from coordinate 3,608 downwards.
CTTCGACTGCTCTGCCACCCCCTGTAGGAAGAAAGAAATCCAAGCGCTCCATGCGCCATTTTGGTTGACCCCCAGCAGGAGGTCGTAATACGAAATACGGTTGCGCTCAAAAAAGGCGCTCAGGTACAACAATGGATAAGGCAATAGTCCCCAATGGACAAGAAGCAGCGACATCAGCAATCGTCCAATCCTTCCGTTGCCGTCAAGAAAGGGGTGAATACTCTCGAATTGATGATGGATCAATGCCAGCCGCACCAACGGAGGATAAGAATTTGTTTCGTGCAGGTACTTCTCAAAGGCATCAAGCGTCGCATTCATCTCATCCACCGGTGGAGGTACAAACACGGCGTCGTTCAATGTGCACCCGGGCGGTCCAATCCAGTTCTGACTCCTCCTGAACTCTCCCGGCGTCGCCTGGCCGCCCCGAACCCCTTTCATGAGATGTTCATGCAATTCCCGGATCAATCGGAGGCTGACAGGAAAACTCTCGAGCCGCTTAACGCCGTAATCCATCGCGCGGACATAATTGTACACTTCCAGGACATCGGCATGCTTTGCTCCGTCCGCTTTCGGCCGTCCCTCTGCCGTATACGCGAACAGATCATGCAAGTCTGCTTGCGTGCCTTCAATCCGCGACGAAAGGACTGCTTCACGACTTATGAAAGGCCGAACAAAGAGGCGTGGATTCGCCATCGCGCGGCCAATGCCGGCCAGTTCACCCAAAGCTCGGTCTGCCTCAGAGAGCTGCTGCATGAATTTGAAATCGATCTTGAGCTCGGGGGGAAGCGGGTGCGGAATAAACGCCCAGTATCCGCTATCACCACTTCCAACTCTTCTTACAGAGCCGCCTGTGCTTGACTTGAACGATTCGGGGTTCATCGTTTCCGTCCTCCGATCACAAAATCCGAAGATGCTTTGAGGCGATCGTGACTGATCGTCTCGTCTTTCGCGTATATGATTTCATACTTCAAGCGATCCGGACTCAACTCTTCCCACTTCTTAAGTGCCATCGCCTTCCGACCTTCCACAGTCAACAATGACTCGCCGCGCTTCGCCCTTTCTTCATCTTCTTTGGTCGTCGCTTCGAATCGGGCATCCTTGATCTCTACGATGAGTGATCGGCCATCTTTCCGGCGGACGACAAAGTCGGGAGTATAACGATGCCAGCCGCCATCCTCGCCTTTGTACTCGACGTAAAAATCCGTCTTTTTCGGATCTGTGATCGCTCCGGTAAAGTAGACGTCTTCAATCTCGTCCGGCGAACTGGTGATATGCCTGAGAACCTGTTCGAGGAAGTGCCTTTCCGGTTTTGAATCGAAGTTGTAGGGAGTATAATGAAATCCGAATTCTCTGGCGTTTGTCTTCCAATCTTCCAAGTGCGTTAACAACTCTTCGCGATCGATCGGATACATTATTTCGGCTGTGTAGACTTCAGTTCCATCCGGATCAATATCCTTGTCAAATCCGTCGAGCTTCACCAGCGCCAGGCCTTTTTCAACTGCTTCTTCCCTCACCTCGTAGTCACCAAGTTGATCTTCAATCTGATTCTTCAAGGCTCGGAGATCCTTGATCGGAATCTCTCCCTCCGAATAGACGGGTTTGAGGACATCGTAAATGGCCCAAATGTCAAGCCGATATTCCACCGCAAGATCGGTCGCCACTGCATAGAGATCTCGGGTTTCGGGAACACCGGCAATCTCGAGCGTCTCTCCAATCTGCTGCAGAACGCTGAATGTGGCATTCTGTTCCGCAACCGTGAATCTTCTTTCTGTCAATGCTTCCGCCCGTTCCGCTTGAGGCTTGACCAACTTCAATTCTCGCTCAGCGCTTTTTCTACCCACCACCGTTTTGACGATTTGGCGAATGTAGAACTCGGGGATATGCAGTTTCCGGAGTCGGATGATACAGCTCTTGCCTGATCGGGTCGAGCGATTCAAATCGTCTAGTGTCTCTCCATATGTTTCCTGGAGCTGGCGATCAAGGATCGATCTGTTGTCCATCGAAAGATAAATTCGAGCTTTCCTGGTGTTCCCCGGAACCTGTCTCAGGCATCGAGATGCCGCTTGCAGCACAAAGTTGTTGCTTGTCTTGAGCTTTCTCGCCAGACAACAGGCAAAAAGCGCCGGCACATTCCAGCCCTCAACCCCGCGGTCGACCAGAAGGGCGATCCGGTGCGGTGAATCCCGTTGCTTGAAATGATCGAAATCGACCTTGCTCTCCTTTTTTGTGTGATGCTCAACGATAAGGGTGACCGACAGCCCAAGATCCAACAGTTTTGCCTCAATGAATGGCCGGAGACGTTCCACATCGTCTGTTTGCGGGAAATAGATCGCAAGCTTAGACAGCGAACCATCGGGCAATGTGGTACTTCCGTACTCACGAAAGAAATCCTCAATGACGCGACCAATGTACTGATCCACATTTTCATCGCTGAAATCGTACGCAATGATGTTGTCCGAGACATCCTTGAGTATCCCGTCCCGGATTCCTTCCGAGAGTCCGTACCAGACGACCACATCACGGAGGAGCTGACGCTGAAAGTAGGGCGTGCCCGTCGTATTGACGACACAGACCAAGTTGGGACTGTTGTGGTGCAGGTAATCGACGGTTTTTCGAACTTTCTTCAGTTCAGTGTCGAGTGCCTGACCATAGGTATGGTGAGCCTCGTCCGAGAAAACTGCAAGATGGGGCAAGGAAGCAAGTTTGCGCAGGCGACGGTTTGCCACCGTGGCCCGCGCCTCATCTTCCTTTTCCGCGGGTCCAAAGAGGTTTCCGATATCGGATTTTCTGATTGTCTCTTTTTGAATTCTGATCTTCTCAGTGTTGGTGACAACAACATTGAAGTAACTTCTCTCGATGATCGGGATGTCAGGATCGCCCTCGCGTGTGAACGTCAGCTTGAGTGACGCTGCGAAAGGTTTGTAGAGCCTTTGAGGGAGAATGCGGTGGTAGGGAACCTCGGCCAGTTCACGAAGAGACTCGATGATTGTCAGGCCCGGCGCGAATACCAGGGCGTTTTGCACGAAGGGGCCTTCTGGATACTCAATCGCCATCCCGAACTCGGTCGCGATGATGGCGCCAATGAGCGCCGTCTTTCCAGCACCCATCGCAAGCGCGAGAATGTAACTCGCATAGTCGAGTGTAAGTGTCTCGCGCAAAGCTTCGAGTCGGTATTGTCGGGTAAATCCGTCGTCCACCTTAATCCGTCTCCATAGCTCCGATTCATCATAATCGACAAGCTCGAAAGCGGGTGGTGGAACACCAAACGCTTTCAGGAGGTCAGACTTGTTATGAAATACTCTTTTATAGAGCTCGAAAACATTTGGGGTCTTTCGAACAAGACGAAGATACCAGTAGGTTTCCAAGGCCTTGATTTGCGGGGGGCGAAGCACAAAGCCGCTACCGTCGGGTTTTTTCGCCCAATCAAGAATCTCCGTAAGAACGAGAAAGTCGTGGCCCGTGTAGTTTTTCCTACCCCAAGTGGATACTTCCGCTGCCAAAATCTCGTGAAGGTGGGCCATGGTATTCGGATTATTGGATGGGAACGACAACGTAGAAAGCTGTCGCGTAGTCAATTAAGCAGTTTTTGAGGGAAAATCAACTTAGTT
>DOWV01000259.1 GCA_003519375.1 Bacteroidota bacterium | reverse complement strand
GCATCGAGTTCCTCATCATCTTTGTCGCGTTTCGCGAACATCTCGAAGTCGTATTGGTCCGTACGGGACATCTTTGGGAGATAATCCCGCAACTCCTGGATGATCTTGTGCTGCTCGATTATTCGCATAGACTAGGCCGCTACTTCTGCAATCTGAAATCATTATTCAGTATTCGATAGTCACCTCGAACAACAGAGGATGTCACCCGTGAATCGGGATCAGGCTCGGGGAATAATGAATATCGATTAACGAATGTAGATTCAAGAAGGATTCCGTGTAGAACTCGTGCCGAGGGCGGACTGCCCTCCTCACACACTCCTTCGCTACTCTGAAATCGATGTTCGATATTCACCCCGCCCCACAACGAATCCAGCATGTCGATCGGGAAGAGGCCTTGCGAATGACGAATATCGATTAACGATTGTAGATTTAAGAAGGATTCCGTGTAGAACTCGTGCCGAGGGCGGGACTCGAACCCGCACGCCCTTTGCAGGACACAGGATTTTAAGTCCTGTGCGTCTACCAATTCCGCCACCCCGGCTTGAAAATTAGATTGTCTTCGCCAACCCGACTCTGTGAAACGTTCACACTTTGCGATACGCCTTATAGCAGTTTTATTGCAGTCAAGCAGTCAAAGGTAGATTGAAAGAACGCAGTCCAAGATACGCAACTGCGCGCGATAAGGCAAGGCCTCTGGTTCGAGCAATCAAGCTTGCGTTCACTTCGTCGATTGCGGCGGGAGTTCCTTAACCACCGTGTTCGGCATGACCAGCATGACCTTCGTCGTGTCCGTCGACGCACGCTGACTCGTTATCGTCACGGAGCGATCCGTCGTGTAACTCTTGATGTTGTAGTATGTCGTCACAACAGATACGGCTATCGAGAAAAGCGCAAGCGCAATCGTCCAGCTAAGTGTCCTCTTTCTGTCTTTGGCTTGATCAAGCAGGTCGATCTCCTCAGATGTCTTATGCTTGTTTTCCGCAAAGAGCTTTAGCTCACTGGTAGGCACTAATGCGAATAGATAATAGGCATCGACAGTTGCATTTATCCTGGACTCTAAATCGACAGTCCGCGTTGCCCCGCCTTCCACCTCATAATAGAAGCCGGGAGTAATCCCCTTTTGGTATGGAATCTGGATAACAAGATCGGCCTTGAGAAGTTTGTGCCACAAAGCAAGATACTCCTGAAGTAGAGCATAGGCCTCATTTCTCTTGGGCACAACAAAGGCAAACCCTGTCTCATCTGGTCGGAATATGACACCTTTGAACAGATCATGATTTTCCTTCTCACCTGAAGCTCCACAATCGTCCTTGAGAAAATCGACTATATGGCAGGATTTTCCTGCGAGAAGTGATTGAACTATGCGTTTTTGAAAGTCAGAGAGTTCCATAAATGATACTCCTCCAAGTTGTATTCGACGCACTTAAGAGTCAATCTGCCCCCCTAATATCCCGAATCTCCTCTGAGCCGACAACCTTCCTAAGTGCCGAGCCTCCGATCGTGCATCACGCTGGTATATAAATCCACGCACCACCATCCACGCATACCGTTCTCCAAAAATTACATCAGAATGTGGGTGAGCTTCATCATGAAACCACTACCCCCCCTTCTAAAAGGGATCGCGGGGTCTTTTTCGTTGAAAACTATTTTGCGTTGAATTGGACTTCCCCATTGCCTGTGGCAGGAGCACGACACATGAACCCTTTCGCTGGCTTCGACTGAAAGGCGCCGTAAAGACTCCAGCAGCAATCTGCGGAAGGCAACGCTCAGAGCGAATCAGGCACTCTTCTCCTTCCCTGCAACGCTCCTAGCTTGAATAGTGTATATTCTCCCTGCCGTAATCAACGCAATAAGGAACCAAATAATGAATAGTCTCTGAAAGTCTATGGAATAGCTGCTGTTGGCATTCCCAATGAGCAGCATCAATACTCTGTTGTCATTGAAGTCAGAACTGCTCAAGGCATTACGCTGCCTCAGCTCCTCTGGGTAAAAGGGGTTCGATGGAGCCGCCAAGATGAAATGAAACCAATATGCCGGCGAAGATCCGCCTTCCCTGACTGTTGTTCCATTATGAGTGACATCGAACTGATACCGCCAAGGTGGGAATAATCCGAAGACCGAGATCAAGACAATTCCTACCCAGAACATTCTTAGCTGATTGTCGTTCATGAAATAGCCTCAATGATAATTTTTTGTTCAGTAGGGGATGTCCGAGATGGTGAACGGGCACCGCTTGACAATTTTGAGGAACTTGAAAACAGCACCAGCCTCGGACACGTTGAGCCTTTTGAGCCAAGCTTCCGTTGTTTCGTTTTCGAGTTTCTTCCCGACTTCTTCCTCAACCCTTGCAAGTCCTCCCACTAGTTTCGCAGGATTGTCCAGCTGTTGAAGTGCTGCCTTTGCCATCTCCCAACGATTTGAGAATCCATAATAGGCCGCGTATTGTTCTTCATCCTGGGCCAGATTTCCATGCCCACCGGCGCAAGTAGGGAAAACTGCCTGGACCCAAAATGAATTAGGGGCGGAGATGTATAGAGGGTCGGTGCAATACTTACATGAACAGTCCTTGTACGCACACCATTCGTTATCACGTTTGCATAGTGTGCACTCATCGTAGATGTTCTCCAGAGAGGACCAGAATATGTGTCGACAATGTATACATTCTACCAAACCGCTGGCGGTGAGTCCCTTGCTAAACTCACTGAGAATCAGATCTTTGATAATTCCCATAGACACCTCGTTCTCATATTCAAGGGTATTCTCATGCAAGCTCGGTCCGCCACCTGAAGATGCACAGACTCAGTAGCTATCCGTGAATCTTACGAGCGCCTGATCGGCAAACCATCCTCCAACTGGATCGTGGAGGATGTCGCAGGTGGTTAGTTCGACGATGGCATCGACTTGATTCTTTTCGAGAGATTCTGGAAGTCTACTATTATCTCTCAGCCGTCAAGGCCTGAACAAAACCCATTTCCGTTGCTAGTCTGTTCACATCTTAGGTTACAGCCTTGGTGACCTTTGAAAGATCTTCCAAGCATTACGATACTCCTCGATTTTCGCTTTGTACAGTGAATGCCAGTCAGCAGAGGATTGCATACGGCGCTTGACTACTCTGCTAGGCACGATGAAATATCCGTGTTGTCCTTCCCCATCTTCATCGAAATTCACAAAGACATAGATATGACTGGGAGACGAAAGATGCTTCACATTCTTTCCCAACAACCAAAATCTGCTCTTCTGAGCGTTGGATTTGACCTGAACGGAAAACGACCGGGTACATGCGTCGTTAGTAACGAGAAGGTCGGCGCCGAAGGCATTCCGGGACGTTGGTGAAACTACATAACCTCGTTGAGCCAGCTCTGCGGCAACCTGAAAGACGGCGCGCATGCCTGTCATTTGTCCTTTTGAGGCCATAAAGAATTCCTTTCTAGCGAGTACGCGCAATGTGAAAAGCTACAGACACAAAAACCTCCTTCATCGCGTCAACACGAATCCAGAGGTTTCGGTCCCGCACTACGCGGGTCACAATCAGTTTTCAAAAACGGGCACGGTGTTCCATCAACGTACGGTAACGCTGCCTGAATGTCAACGACCAGAATATACTATAAATCCGAGATAGAGACGGTGTATTTGATGTTATTGGAACCCTCGCGAGAGGTCGCGCGTTGAAGGTGAAGAACGACAGCCTCGTCCGCTGCTGTTGAAGAAGAGGCGACAAGCGATGATGCTCGTTCCTTTTCACCCGTTGGGTGAATGCCAACAACCAGGAGATCAGGGATGCGATTGAAGCTCGAGCGCACCGACGAACGTCTCACGCGCCGCACAGGATTGATTCTCATCAATCGTTTCGGTGAGAAGGTCAATCTTGCCTCTTCCATCAACCGGGCCTTCGGCGAGCCTGGATCGAATCGCGGCCGCGATGCCAGCGACTATGTCCTTGCCTTGAGCGAAATGATCATCGATGGCGCTACCTGTCTGGAAGACATCCGCCTCTTCGAGAACGATGAAGCCTATAAAGAACTAGCTGAGGTTCGTCACTATCCCAG
>DOWV01000121.1:600-2559 GCA_003519375.1 Bacteroidota bacterium | reverse complement strand
CCGATTGCAGACAAGGGAGAGGGCAGCACAAAAGAAGGACAGTCGAAGGCTCTCAAATCGGATCAGGGCTTTTTGATCCCGTTGCCGATCAGGTTCACCAATGCACGTTTCCACACGCCGTTTCTCGCAACAGCAGCGTAAAGTGTATCACGGGCGATCGTAAGCGCGTAGACTTTCGCTTGCGGCATCCCGGTGGTAACATTGGTCCAATGCGAGCCGTCGGTCGATGTGAGATAGACTCCATCCCCGACACCGGCGAATACGCCTGTTCCGCCGGAGACCGTGCCTGCGGCGAGTGAATAGACAACCGGGTTGCGCAAGCCGTTGTTCACCGGAACCCATCTTCTGCCGTCGTCGCTTGTCAGGAAAATTCCGGCCCCCTCGGTCGCCGCGAAGACGTTTTCTCCGTCGATTCTCTTCGGCTTGGGAACCGAAACCAGAGCGTTGATCGGACAGTAGATCGAGCGGCCATCCGCCGGAAGGCCGTTGCTCGCGTAGGTCCATTGCCTGCCGTTGTTGGTTGAAAGGAACACCCCATCGCCGATTGTGCCGACGAACAGATACTCACCGCTGATTGCTAATGTTGTTATGCTTGGCGGACCCATCGGCGCGGAGCCGGTAAATCCCTCATTCGCCACGCTCCAGCTCCCTCCGTTGTTCGTGGAGCGATAGACTCCGCCGAAATTCATACCCGCAAGGAGGAATCTGCCGTTCAACACAAGTGTGAACACTGTCGGACCGCCGTAGTACGCCTTCGCTCCAATAACCGCCGCGTGTTTTTCCGTCTCCACAACCGGGGTTTGATCGACAGGACTCCAGCTGAGTCCGTTGTCGATCGACAGGTAGATTCCGTCGCTCTGCGTGCCTGCGAAGATCATTGCCCCCCCGGAAACAAGCCGTAACGCGAACGTCGTAATTCTGCCCGCGGGAAGACCTTTTGTCGATGGAGTCCAATTCGCTCCCCGATCGTGCGAAACGAGTACTCCCCTGCTGTGACCTGCGTACATATTGCTGTCATCAACCGCCAGCACGGTGGCGGTAAACCCGGGGGGCGTATTCGTTGGGATCCACTGAGCGTTCGCGGGAACAACAACGAGGCAGCATGCAACAGCGAGGCTTATTTTCAGACTGATGAATCGTCCAGCCATTGGTTTAGTATCCGCGAAAGCGGTTGCGAACCGCTTCCCTTTAGTTGCGCAAACTCGTGCTCACCCAGACGGGATATCTGAATGTCTGGTCGTCTGCCCGATAGACGAGGAGAAGATCGAGAACGGGAAGGACTCTCACGTTACCGGTGCGTGTGATGACCTCCCTGCATTTCTGGATCAGGCCGAAGACACGAAACACCTCGGTTGTTGTCACAGTCGGGCCCGACATGACATTTTTCGGTTGCACCAGCAGCGGGGCATCGTAAAAGACAATGACATCCACGGGATCCTTGTTTGCATTGGTGCCGGCGCATTGTTCGTACGGTTTGTCGGCGTTCAGGACATTTGGATAGCGTGTAAATGTCCCTTGAAACGAAATTGTCTTCCCGATCCACTGGTTCTGGTCGCGATACATGCTCTCGTTGTAGAACTCGAAAGACGCACGGTCGATGACGTTTTGGATGACCGCGGCGCTGACTCTAAATCCCGCATCTTGCGCGAAGACACTGCTTGTACCAAGGCAAGTCACAAAGAGAACAGATATGCTCAGCTTTTTCAGTCTTAACACTTCGGCTTGCTCCTGATGAAGGTGATCAGGTGGTTGGATTCCGAGAAAAGGTACTGCAGCACGGCATCAATGTCAAACATCGCGGGCTCCCGGTTTCGCGGCACATCTCGCAAAAAAAAAGCCGATGGTTCTTTGCCATCGGCTCTTCCTGCTACCGAGGTTCAGACTGAGAACGTCACGCTTTCGATACAGCTTTCTTCAGCTTCCGTTTCAGCGCCCTCTTCTTGCCTGATTTGTCCGGGT
>DOWV01000121.1:0-389 GCA_003519375.1 Bacteroidota bacterium | reverse complement strand
GAGTTCGGCGACGTCCGGCCGGCAATATCCACGTTGCCTTTGTAGAGTTTCACTTTCACAAGACCGTTTACCGTCTTCTGCGTTTCGTTCACAAACGCATCCAGGGAAACCCGCAATGGCGTGAACCAAAGGCCGTTGTAAATCATCGTCGCGTAGTCATGCGCAATCTTCGCTTTGTAGTGTGCGACATCTTTGTCGAGAGTCAGCCTCTCCAGCTCACGATGAGCAAAGTGAAGCACAACCGCAGCAGGCGCCTCGTACACTTCCCTCGACTTGATGCCGACCAGACGGTTTTCGATGAGGTCGATGCGGCCGACACCATTAGCGCCCGCGATGTCATTCAGCATATCGATAATGTCGAATCCCGACATTTTCTTTCCATCGAGACC
>DOWV01000191.1:2987-11941 GCA_003519375.1 Bacteroidota bacterium | reverse complement strand
ATCACGGCTCCGGCAGAAGGCGAAGATCTCACGATTGTGATGGGTGTGAACGATTCGGCATACGATCCGAAGCAGCATCACGTTATTTCCAACGCGTCCTGCACCACCAACTGCCTCGCCCCTGCGGCCAAGGTTGTGAACGACAAGTTCAAGATCCTTCGAGGCCTGATGACGACGATCCACGCATACACGAACGACCAGAAGATTCTCGATCTTCCCCACACCGATCTTCGGCGGGCACGTGCAGCGGCGATGAGCATCATCCCGACCACAACGGGGGCTGCCAAGGCCGTTGCGCTTGTGATTCCCGATCTCAAAGGGAAGTTCGACGGCTACGCGCTGCGCGTTCCGACCTCGACTGTTTCGGTGGTTGATTTCACGGCGCAGGTGGCTAACCCATGCACGACAGAAGAGCTGCGCCAGGCGTTCCGTGATGCCGCAGCCGGACCGATGAAGGGTATCCTTGCCGCGGTCGACGAACCGCTGGTGAGCATCGATTACAAAGGAGATCCGCACAGTTCCTCCGTCGATCTGCCGTTTACGATGGTCCTCGGTAAAGAAAAGAACGACTTCCTCAAGGTCGTTACGTGGTACGACAACGAGTGGGGATATTCGGTCCGAACCGCTGACCTGGCCAATCTGATGGCTTCAAAGCTCTAAAGCACCCTATTTCGGATTTGCATCCGAGATACTGCACCGCAAAACTCAGTACCTGGAGAGATTTGTAATGAACAAGAAAACGGTTCGCGATATTGACCTTCGGGGCAAGCGCGTACTGATGCGGGTCGACTTCAATGTTCCGTTGAAAAATGGAGTTATTCAAGACGATATTCGCATGCGTGCGGCCCTTCCGACGATCACCTATGTACTGGATCAGAAACCGAAGTACCTTGTCCTGATGTCGCATCTCGGCGACCCCAGGAAAGACGCCAAGAAGGCGAAGGAGAAGGCAGAAAAAGATGGAAAGCCGTTCGATGAAGCAAAGTACATCGAAGGCAAGCACAAGATGAAACCGGTGGTGGAGCATCTGGCGAAGCTCCTCAACCGTCCGGTGAAACTCTCTCCCGCCGCGATCGGTCCGGATGCGAAGGCAGCCGTCGCCGGCCTCGGTGAGGGTGAAGTGTTAATGCTCGAGAATACGAGGTTCCACAAAGAGGAGACATCAAAAGAGGCTCCCGATCGCGAGCGCATGGCGAAAGAGCTTGCAGCATACGGCGACGTGTACGTGAACGACGCGTTCGGCACGGCTCACCGCCCCCATGCGTCCACGGAGACTGTGGCGCAGTACCTTCCGGCCGTGGCGGGTTTCCTGATGGAGAAGGAGCTCAACTATCTGAGCAAGGCCATCGAGAATCCGGCAAAACCGTTCGTCGCAGTCCTCGGCGGTGCCAAGATATCGGGGAAAATTGACGTTATCCAAAATCTGATGGGCAAGGTAGACGTCCTCCTGATCGGCGGAGGCATGATGTTCACATTCTACAAAGCCCAGGGAATGGAAATCGGGAAATCGTTGTTAGAACAAGACAAGATCGAGCTTGCCAAATCCCTCCTTGAAACGGCGAAAGCGAAGAATATCAGGCTGCTTCTTCCTGTCGACGTCGTCATCGCAGACAAATTCGACAACTCGGCCGCGACGAAGATTGTGCCTGTGAATGCCATCCCGGCAGACTGGGCTGGAGTGGACATCGGGCCGGAGACGATCAAGTTGTTCTCCGGCGAAGTGAAGAAGGCGAAGACGGTTGTCTGGAACGGCCCCATGGGAGTTTTTGAGATGTCCAATTTCGCCAAAGGAACAAATGCGATTGCTCAGGCGATGGTGGAAGCTACAAGGGGTGGCGGAGTAACGATTGTGGGGGGGGGCGATTCCGCTTCCGCCATTGCACAGGCGGGGCTCGAATCTCAGGTTTCGCACGTTTCCACCGGAGGCGGAGCTTCTCTGGAGTTTCTCGAGGGGAAGGTGCTTCCGGGTGTGGCTGCGCTGAACGACAAGGTCTGACATAGGGATTGCAGAGACATGCTGAAGGTGAGTGTGGGGAGGAGACAGCACCTCCTTCTCACACTCTTGTTTTTATCCGGACGGTTGGGCGGTCATTGTTCACGATTCTTAATTCGGATTGCGAGTACGTATGCCATTTTATCCGGGACAAGGGAACTACTATCGGCCGTCGATGTTCGGCGGGTTCCAGTTTTTTCCCCCTGTCATTAAAACGCTTCTGCTGATCAACGCTGCAGTCTTCATCATTCTCGGCCTTGGCGGAAAGATGTTCTCCCTGGGAGGCATCCCGCTGGAGTATATCTTCAACTACTATCTTGGCCTCATGCCCCTGGGACACGGATTCTATCCCTGGCAGCTGATCACGTATCAATTCATGCACGCCGATTTCTGGCATTTGCTCTACAATATGTTCTTTGGGTTGTGGATGTTCGGCATGGAGGTCGAACACATGTGGGGATCGAAGCGATTCCTCACGTTCTACCTTTTGTGCGGCGTTGTCGCGGGGATGACACAGTTATTGCTTGCGCCCTTGCTGGAACCGATGTCTGTCATCGATCGTGCGGGCGGTGGAATACCGACCATTGGCGCTTCAGGAGCAGTCTTCGGCGTCCTCGTCGCTTTTGCGATGCTGTTTCCCGACCGCTATATCTACATCTACTTCCTGCTCCCGGTCAAGGCGAAGTACTTCATCTTCGGGCTCATCATCTTCGGTGTCGTGTCCGTGGGGAGTCAGACGACAATCGCGAACCTGGCCCACCTGGGTGGGGCGGTGACAGGCTATGTCTACATTCTGATTCTGACGAAGCGATTCCCGTTGCAGGGGGCTGTCGATCGGCTTGGTTGGTGGCTGAACTCCCGGAAGTTCCGTCAGGCCGAGAAGGTCCAGGACGAAGTTGTTGATGCGAAGGTCTTTGATATCAACGAGCGGCCAAAGACGGAGCAGGAAATCAATCAAATGAAGATTGATCGGATCCTCGACAAGATCAGCTCCGGCGGCTATCAGAGCCTGACAGAAGAGGAGAAAAGGATTCTGTTCGAAGCGAGCAAGAAGCTCAATTAGAGGCCCTGTAGAAAAATGGTGCCACAAAGGCACTAACGCACAAAGTGAATATCAAAGAGAAAAATGACTCACGATTCTCGCTTGGCGTCTTTGTGACTTCGTGGCAGGAATAATGTCTTCGAACGTATTTCTGGCGTAATGTGGGGAAGGGGATTATAGACGTGGAGCAACATCAAACATATAAGGTTGGTGTCCGGCGCAAGACTCGGCAGGTGAGTGTGGGCGGTGTGAAGATCGGCGGAGATGCGCCGATCTCCGTTCAGACGATGACGAAAACGAAGACGGATGACATCGCCGGCACGGTGGGTCAGATCGTTGCAGCCGCCGAAGCGGGTGTCGACATCGTGCGTGTTACGGTGAACGACAAAGAAGCGGCCGAGGCAATGGCGGAGATTGTTCGTCAATCGCCCGTCCCGATCGTTGCTGATATTCACTTCAATCACATTTTTGCGCTGAAAGCGGTCGAGGCCGGGGTCGCGAAGGTGAGGCTTAATCCGGGCAACATCGGTTCCAAAGATCGCATTCGCCAGGTTCTCACCGCATGCAAAGACAAGGGAATCCCGATCCGGATCGGCGTCAATTCGGGATCTCTGGAAGAGGACATCCTTGAGAAGCATGGGTATCCGACGGCAGAGGCGCTTTATGAAAGCGCGATGCGTCATGTCGGGATCTGCGATGAGTTTGATTTCAAGGACGTCGTCATCTCGGTCAAGTCGACCGATGTCAAGCTGATGATCGAGGCCTACCGCCTTGTGGCGCAGCGCACCGATATACCGCTGCACATCGGTGTGACAGAGGCCGGGACGACAAGGGTAGGGACGATCAAATCAGCAGTCGGCATCGGCACACTCCTCGCCGAAGGAATTGGTGACACAATCCGGGTTTCATTGACGGATGATCCGGTGAAGGAGGTCGAGGTAGGAAAAGAGATCCTTCGATCGTTGTCGATGGCAAGCCGGAGTCTCGAGCTCATCGCCTGCCCGACCTGCGGCAGACTGGAAGTCGATCTCTTCGGTATCATGGCGCAGCTGGAAGAGAAGCTCGCGAAGGTAAAAAAGCCCGTCAAAATCGCGGTGCTGGGATGCGTCGTAAACGGCCCGGGTGAGGCGAGTGAGGCGGATATCGGTGTTGCTGCCGGCAAAGGCGTGGCGATCTTGTACCGAAAGGGCGAAGTGGTGCGGCGTGTAAAGGAGGATGAGATCGTGGCTGCTGTGATTGAGGAAGTGGAGCGGTTCCAGCCTCAAGTGTAGTGGATCCATCCGTCCGCCAGTTTGAATTCTGACAGACAAGAAGGGCCGTCCCAAAAGACGTGGAGCTTTTTGGGACGGCCTTTTTGATTCGTACGCATGTTGTTCGTACTTTTGTTCTGTTCCTATGACTGATCTTCTTTCTCTGAGAGACGTAGAACCTCCGATGGGGGACCTCGCGATGCGCGCGGCTTTCTCATCGTGCCGTGCCATCTGGACACTCCCGATGGCCGGTGAAGAAGGCGCTCCTGCTCGCAGAATTATTCATGCCCGTACACTCCAGCTTCACACCCCCGCCCGATTGCATCGGCTTGGCTTGAAGAAAACGCCCGGATATCACAAGTGCGGGAGCAGGCAGGACCTGGACTGGGTGACATCGTTTCAGCTCCTTGTCTGGACCGGTACCGCCTGGATTGCGGCGCGGTCAGAGTCCGGCATTTCGCCGAGGGAAGACTCCCCGATCTGGTTTGATCTGGGCGGTAGAGAAGCTTCGGCGGTCCTGATCGAGGCAAGGCGATGCGGTATCGACGACTGGTGGACGTCGTGGAATCTTGCTTCCGGAGCGTTCATTCTTGAAGGTGAACCGCTTGGAGCACCCGCACCGCGTAAGGAGCGGACAATCAAGCTTGAATCGCTGGAGTTGGGCAATCTCCCGGAAGGTCTGACGGCCTTCACCGATGCGGGCGAGGTACGATTCAAGAGCCGCTTTCTTCAAGTGGGATTCAGACTTAACCGTGCCGGTTTTTCCTTCCTGGGTATAGATGAAGAGGGAAAAGGAGAAGTGAGCACGAACGTGCTGAAGCTCCAGCCCGGCTCGTTCTACCAGGGCATCCAGCTCTCTCCGGTCGGCTCAGTCCCGGTGGCGTCGACCGTTTTACGGCACGACGTTGAGGGAACAGCATGCGTTGACGGGAATTCCGTGACATATGATGTTTCGATCCCATCCGCCGGCCAGCGGTACATTCTGCAATGGAAAATCTTTCACGACCGCATTCAACTTCATGCTGAAAGGATCGGCCAGCGAGCCCTCCATGCCTGGAAAAGTTCGGCATGGCTGATCGGCCTGAGCAGCCTTGCTTCGACTTCTCATGTCCTTGGGAGAATCGAACGGCTCGGAGAGACCGGGAACATGGGACTGCCCGTCTTGCTGCATTTCCCGCGTTTTGGAACAATTCGTGTCTCGGCCAAAGGAAAGGATGCATCGTGGCGGTCTGATTCGGAACGGCCGTTGAATCTCACGACGAGCGAGCTGAAGCTCGGAGAAGTGCTGCAACCGGAAGGGGACTATCTCCTTCCCGAAGGCCGGTTCGAGGCCGACATCGAATTCTGTGTCGAGCAGGTGTCCACACCGCTGACCAGCGACGCGCCCGCTCAAGTACTGCAGGCGATGCAACGATGCTCGCTGACGGCTTTGACATACCGTGCCGACACGGGGACTCTGAGCAACAACGGAAACTCGATTCACTGTCCGATCTGCATGGACAATTGGTCAGCAATAATGACGAGAATGGATAGGATCCTTCCGAATCTCGCTCCGGTTGATCTTCTCCGCGATTCGCTGGAGCGTTGGCTTGACGGTGGACCGGGATATGCCAGCGGACCCCTGCTTCAGGACGGAAAAGTGCACGAAGCAGAGGACGAGTACCTCATGACCGGCACGGCGGGATTACTTGGACTCGCCGAGTACCTTCAGCATAGCGGCACGCCGGCGTGGGCGAAGGCGTTCCAGAGGCAGATTGGAAAAAAGCTGACCCAGATGAGATCGCGCGATCTTGACGGCGACGGCCTTATCGAGAGCAAATACCGCACGGGCGTCAGCGGCACCGGACAATGGAGCACCACCTGGATGGACGTCATCTCCTTTGGCTGGAAAGACTCGTGGACGAACGCTCTGCTCTATCCTGCCCTGTGCATTCTCGCCCGTGAGTTGCCCCGCCTCGGTCTGGCGGAGCTTGCGAAGGGATTACCGGACTGGGCGGAACTGCTCAAGAAGAACTACTTACCGGCGTTTTACAATACAAAAACGGGATGGCTTGCAGGCTGGCGTTGCGCAGAAGACAGGCTCCACGACTACGGATTCCTCGCTGTCAATGGAGCTGCAGTCTGCGGTGGACTGTTGGAGCCGATAGAGGCCCGGACAATCATCGAGAAGCTCTGGCAGGAGTCACGCAGGGTACAGACGCCGAATCCCCGGTTCGGTCTTCCGATAAGCCTCTGGCCGATTCCTGACGCAGATCTCGCCGATATTATGCAGGGCTATCCGCACGGGTTCTATGGCAATGGCGCCTGCACGCATTCACAATCGCGTCACTTTGTGGACGCTCTCTATTGCGTCGGAATGAAAAAGGAAGCAGATTTCCTCCTGGAACATCTCTGCAGCAGTCTGGCAGAGGGTCTTGTCTACGGGGCATGCAAGAGCGGTCTCGATGCCCGCTATTGGGACGGCTGGCCTTGCGGATATGAGGGATTGCTGACCGATCAGTTCGGAATTCTCTCTTCTGTCTTGAAGCGATACGGGAAGAAAAGTGAGAAATAACGCCTCGCTGAAAACCTTGATTCAAAGATAAGATTCAACCGCAAAGGTCGCGAAGAGCGCCAAGTGCGCAGAGTGTCCGGAGTCTGTTAGCGGCAAATCCCCTATTCTTCCCTTAGCGTTTCTTTGCGTTCTTGGCGGTTCGTCTTTAAACGTACGGTAGGGGTGTTAGCAACACAATTGACTGGGAGGAAGTACAATGCAATCATCGATCATTCCTGAAAACAGGCTCAAGAAGCAGCTCCGCGAAGGCAAGAGCGTCATCGGAACGATGCTGGTCGAGATCCGTCAACCTTCGATCATGCAGGTTCTTGCAAACGCCGGGCTTGATTTCGTCATCATCGATAACGAACACGGGGCGTTCAATATCGAAACGATTTCCGATCTTTGCCGTTCGGCGAGAAAACTCGGCGTGACGCCGGTGGTGCGTGTGCCTGAATGGTCCTACGCCCATGTCACACAGCCGATGGATTCCGGCGCGCAGGCGATCATGGCGCCGCGCATTACCGATCCGCAGCAGGTCGTGGAGATATTACAGATGATCAAGTCCCCGCCCCTCGGACGCCGGGGAAGCGTCGTGGCCCGCGGCCATACCGAGCTGAAGGGAGGATCGATCATCGATGTGATGCGGGATGCAAACGAGGAATCGATGCTCGTGGTGCAGATCGAGACGCGTCAGGCGCTGGAGCGGATAGACGAAATTCTCAGTGTTCCGGGGGTCGACGTCGCGTTTGTCGGACCCACAGACCTTTCGGTTTCCCTCGGTATTGCAGGAAAGATGACGGATCCGGTTCTGGTTGCCGCGATCACAAGGGTGCTCGAGTCGTGCCACCGGAACAACGTGACTCCGGCAATCCAGATGAACGATCTGACGCTTGCCGCGCACTGGGCGGCGAAAGGGATGAAGCTGGTGAGTTTCAATTCGGAAATCGGAATCCTGACGCAGGGCGCTTCAGGAGCAGTGGCGACGATCAACGGGTCGATGGGGAAATAGTTGTCGTGACGGCTGAGGACGTTCGGAAATATTGTTTGAAGAAAAAAGGAAAGATAACGGAGGGATTCCCGTTCGGGGAAGATGCGCTCGTGTTCAAGGTGAACGGGAAGATGTTTCTCTTGTTGATGGTCGATGAGCGGCCGCTCTCCATGAATCTGAAATGTGATCCGGAGCTTGCCGTCGACCTCAGGGAACGATATGAGTCTGTCCGTCCGGGGTACCACATGAACAAGACACACTGGAACACCGTGAGCCTCGACGGGAGCATTCCTCCGGCCGAGGTCCGGAAGATGATTGATCACTCGTACGAACTTGTCGTACGCGGTATTGGCAAGGCAGCAGCCAAAAAGCTGCTGGGCGGCGATTAGGGTGCGACATGGATTGAAGCACGAAATTCTAATATCGAAACTCTAAACGAATACGAAATCCAAAATCAGATATCCCGGGAAATAGTGTTGCTTTCGAATTTCGTGCTTAGGATTTGTTTCGCATTTCGTTTTTCGGATTTTCCGCAGTCCTCCGTGAGTGTTGCTCGTTGCAATTCAAGCAATGTCTTCTATATTTAAGATGTTTTTCTCCGTCATCGCAATCATGAAAGGATTGAATCACATGAAGAGATGGGTTGCTTTTGCAGGGATCCTGGCAATTACTCTGCTGGTCGTCGTCCCGGGTTGTTCCAAGAAAGGGGCTTCGTCGTCGGATGTCGCACTTACAAAAGAATCGCCGGAGCAAACAGCCGCCGGGGTCACCTGGTCGTATCCGACGAAGTGGACCAAAGGCGGACCCCGCGCAATGCGTGTCGTAACGTACGTCATCCCCGCTGCAGAGGGTGATTCGGAAGCCGCCGAATGTGCTGTTTCCTACTTTGGCACCGCAGCGGGTGGAGATGTGGAGATGAATATCGAGAGATGGGCCGGCCAATTCGAAGGTTCTCCCGCTCCGGTCCGCAAAGATGACAAGGTCAACGAAATGGACATCGCAAAGGTCGAAATCTCCGGTGCGTATCTCGCTCCCGCGGGCCCGATGATGGAGTCGCAAGGGAAGAAAGAGAATTTCAAACTCTTCGGGGCCATTGTCGGTGCCCCGGAGGGAAAACTCTTTTTTAAGCTGACTGGCCCGGCCAA
>DOWV01000191.1:668-2837 GCA_003519375.1 Bacteroidota bacterium | reverse complement strand
AGCTTGGTAGATCACCTCAAGAGGCGTCGACGAGACGCCTTTTGTGTTTTCCGTAAGCCCCTCTCGGAGAGCCGGACTATTGTCAATAATGGAAACGGCCCCGGGTTCACAATTCGTTGACAATACAGTTTGATTGTAATACTTTGCCCCCGCTTTCACACATCGCAATCTTCCTGGAGCCAGCTATGCCGTTTGACGCCGCCATATTTCCGCGAGAGTACAAGATGCTGCTCGGAGGGGAGTGGGTAACACGACCTGCAACCCTCGAAATACGAAATCCCTTCACGGGGGATGTGGCGGGGATTACGCCAAGTGCCACTGTGGATGATGTGCGCAAGGCGATTTCAGATGCCGCGTTGGCAATGCAAACGGATTTCCCTCTCATTTCGCGATGCGAAATACTGATGAAGGCTGCCGACCTGGTCGAGGCAAGAAAGGAGGAGTATTCGCGAATCATTGCTCTCGAAGGGAGCAAAGCGATAAAAGAATCGCAGCGTGAGCCTGTGAGGACCGCTCAGCTCCTCCGACTTGCTGCAGAGGAAGCGCGCCGTTTGACGGGCGAGACTCTTCCTTTTGAAAGCCGCCCCGGCTCCGAAAACCGCGTTGGTTACTATTTTCGCTTCCCGGTCGGAGTCATCGCTGCCATCACACCGTTCAACGATCCCCTTGCCATGGCAGGACATAATATCGGACCGGCGGTCGCTGCCGGAAACGCTATCGTGCTCAAGCCCAGTGCGCTTACACCGTTATCCGTGCTGATGCTCGCCGAAGATCTTGACAAGGCCGGACTTCCGAAAGGAAGGCTGAGCATCGTTACCGGGCACGGTGATACGCTCGGTGAAGCGATGGTGAGTGATCCAAGAGTTCGGATGGTGACGTTTACCGGCGGAGTTGAAACCGGGCTAAAGGTGAGCCGATGGCTTGGGATCAAGAAGGTGCTTATGGAGCTCGGATCAAATTCCCCGGTGATTGTGATGGAAGACGCGAACCTGGACCGCGCGGTACCGGCTATTTCGGCAGGGGCATTTGCCCAGGCGGGTGAGAATTGTATCGGCGTCCAGAGAGTTCTTGTCCATAGCGAAGTGTACGAGAGATTCAGGGATCAATTTGTCTCGCATGTGTCTCTGTTGAAGGCGGGATACTCGATGGATCCTGATGTCGACGTATGTGCTATGATCAACGAGAAGGAGGCTGCGCGTGTCCAGGAGTGGATCGACGAGGCTGTCGGGCGCGGCGCCCGCCTGCTCGTCGGCGGGAAGCGGGAGAAGTCAGTCGTATGGCCCACCGTACTTGAGCAAGTGCCGCAGGATGTCAAGATGAACTGCGAAGAAGTTTACGGCCCCGTCGTTTCCTTGTATCGTATCTCGAATCTTGACGAGGCGATTGCGCTGGCAAATGAGCCGCAGTACGGACTTCATGCCGCCATCTTCACAGAGCGGCTTGACCACGCCTTCAAGGCGATTCGCGGTCTCCACTGCGGCGCTGTGATGGTGAACGATTCGACAGACTACAGACTTGACGTGATGCCCTTCGGCGGGACTAAGCTGAGCGGTATCGGCCGTCAGGGGATCTGGAGCATGATGCAGGAAATGACGGAAACCAGAGTGGTCTGCTTCAATCTTTGATTGCACCTTCTCAAGGTTCGTTTGTTTCCTAGGGACCTTAAGAAGGTAACTAGCCTTTTCCAAACCCACCTTGCGCCCACCCGAATCTTTTCTTACCATTTTGTTGAATTGACTGTCATCTGATTTTCTCAGCGGAGGGATGCAAAATGCGATTCCACCTTGTACTCGCGGCGTTGGCTCCTTTCCTCGCCGGAGTTGCTGTTCCAAAAAGTCATGCCGCCGAGAGGCCGGGGCATGTGATTCTGTTCGTTATCGACGGGCTCTCCTATAAAGCATGGGATAAGCTCGAGATCCCAACGCTTCGAAAGATGGCGAAGGAGGGGGCAGTCGTCGAAAAGGACTACCTCACACCTCCCGCGCATCCCCGCACAGGGGCGTACGCGGACCTTCACACATGCTCGATCCCGAATCCCATCATGATGGCGGGCACGCTCTTTATCACCAAACAGACTTCCTACCTGCACCAGAGTTTTCCCATGACTACCACCGCGTTCGTCGTGAACTCGACGGCCTATCCTACACTCGCAGCCGGATATGGGCACGT
>DOWV01000191.1:0-514 GCA_003519375.1 Bacteroidota bacterium | reverse complement strand
TCCGCAGGTTCTGAATGTTTGTCTACAGACAGGGATGTCGCCTGGCGCGGAAATATCTGGGCTGAAGGTTCCCCCTATCGGCTCGCCGCTGAGAGGGCGGATAGCCTGCTCGGCGTACTCATCGCCGGACTTCGTCAGATGGGGGTCGATGACGATTGCACCATCCTTGTCGTCGGAGATCATGGACAAGATGACGGTGGATGGCACCCGCTCCAGCTTCCAGATGGTGCAATCACCACGATGACGCTCTGGGGAAAGGGAATACGGAAGGGTGTGCGAATTCCATACGCGGAGCACATTGATATCGTCCCGACCCTTTGTTCTGTGGCACAAGTGCCCGTTCCCCAGACGACGCAAGGGCAGGTGATTGCGGGGGCACTCGAGAGCGGCCCCGGATTCGAGGTGGCGAGGAGTCGCACTGTGAAGGAATTGAACGAGCAGCTTGGAGTGTATAACAAGTCGATCATCGCCGTCGCATACGCTATCGATCGGCTCCCGGAAACAAAGCAAGGCC
>DOWV01000130.1:1999-6571 GCA_003519375.1 Bacteroidota bacterium | reverse complement strand
AAAACTCGGCGCGGGGCGCCGTCAGGTTGAGCGACCGGTTAGGTTGCGAGTGCCCGTTTTGCATTACAATCGGTTTGCCAGCTAGATGAACTTCTCAACAACGATTCCGTTTCCAGGTTGGATCCTTGAGGATATCTGATTCTTGTGCGGTGCAATGTCCTCTTTCGATTAGAGGCCGATTGAAAACACTGGGCGTCCACACGAGGTCTCTACCACTCACTCAGTCAGGCGCTATTCTCAAGAACCGCGCCAATGTTTGCTCCAGCCGCTCACCTCGTAACGCGGCGCGGTCAGTCTCCAGGAGCTTTCCGTCGGCGCCCACAAGGATGGGGTAGGGGAAATTAGATACCTCAAAGTCCCGCAATATCTTGGTGTTATCAACGATGACACTGTTCTTCCAGGGCATCTTCCATTTCTTTTTCCGAAACAAGTTCACGAGCTGCTCGCCGTCAACGGAAAGACTCAGAATATCGAATCCCTTATCCCTGTACTTTGCATAGACCTTATGAAGGTTGTCCATCTCAGCGATACAAGGAACACACGTTGTGAACCAGAAATCGATCAGATAAACCTTCCCCAGCATGCTTCGCTTCGAGTAAGTCACTTTCGGATTATCGAGCGAAACAACCTCATAGTCGGGAGTCTCACTTCCCAGGTTCATTTTGGATTCAATGGGGTACTTTCGTAGAAGGTCCTGAAGTGCTTTCACATCTTTGTAGTCGGCTGAAATGAGCGTGTGAAGTTTTCTCAATTCTTCGATACTACCGTAATTCTTGGCCATGATGACTTTGCGTGTCAGAATGGTCGTTTTGATCTCTTTGCTTTTTGTCTTTTCCAGAAACTCATCGTACTTCGCCATTTGTGTCTTTTGTTGGGATTCGTCAAAGATAATCCGCGGATCGGCTTGAGGATAGAGCCGGTCTATGATGAAGATCGCATCGGGGAAAAAACACCATGCCGAATCTTCCGGAGGTATTCCGTGGAAGAACTCCTTTGCTTTTACGAGATCAAGCGTTTTGAATCCGCCCCTGTAGGAGGTAAGATACATCAGCTTCATGAGCTTCGTCAGACGAGGGTCCTCTTCCGATTCGATCTTCTTCACAAAGTCAATGAAGTAGTTTCCTTCCTCGTACTCAAAACCTTCAAACTTCGCGTGTTTCATGTAGTAAGCACCGCGGCTACTCGCATTGTCATGCATGATGCTGTCGTGCTCGTAGCGTATTAACGAAAACTTCTGGTCGGCATCATTGCCAACCAGCGTGAAGCTCTCAGAGCTCTTGTTTCTCGGTAGCTTTTTGGGATCAAAGAGGATCCTGACCATCCCGTTTTCGGGTCGTACGACTGACCAATAGTCTCCCATCCTGTCGGGGACAAACGGCTGAGCTTCCGGGTCATTGACGAGACGGTCGCGCTTCTGGATGTTCAACTGGTACTGAAATCTCTCCTTGTCGGTCTTCTTCTCGTATCGATACGTCCCATCGTCCAATCGCGTCAACGGTTCCGGCACAGGAGCTCCATCAATTCTGATAGAGACCTCATCGAATTCTTCTTTGTATTCATACGCAGCCAGCTGGACGTCAAGAGTGATCTGCTTGTACTCGTCGTCGAGGATGGGGATCCTCATGGGGTCATGATTGGGAATCGCGTAGACGATATATTCGATTCCTCGCTTCCGGAGCTCCACGGAATAGGAGCCATCTTTGTCGCAAGCGATGAACGTGTCGGGGCTGGCCCAATCGGAGGATGCGGTGCCCACCATGGCATATTCAGACGGATGTCCGTTCGCATCCAGAACTGTTCCTTTCACCGTTGTCGTTCGCGAGCAACCGAAAACGATAAAGAGAGAAAAGAGAATGGGTGGCATTATCTTCTCTATGCTTCTGGTTCTTTTCTTTCCGGCCTGTTCAGCCTGCTTGACAGGTTTAGCAAAGTATCGTGGATCTGTCATTAGTTCCTCTCAAGAGAGTAATGAAACATGATTCCTATATTGGCGGCGGGCACGAGCAGCCTAACTGATGTTCGACCTACACAAAATACGGCGCCAATTTCTTTGCCAAGGCCTTGCGGGCTTTGAAGAGCCTCGATTCAACGGAACTCACGGTGTCCCCGGTGATCGCCGCGATTTCCGCGTACGAAAGCTTATCGTACTGGCGCAAAACAAGAACCTCTCTGTATTCAACTTTCAGCTGATTCAATAGTAATTGCACGATTTCTGAAGTCTCTTTTCTGACCACCTGGTCGTGAGGCGTTTCATCGGCCCAGATATCCTCTTCTTCAATTGAAATGGGTGTTCCGTTTCTCCGCGTTTTGCGAATGCGACCGTACACCTCGTTACGCGCAATGCTGAAAAGCCAGTAGAAGAACAACTCAGGTTTGTCGAGTGAACTCAGTGACTCAAATGCTCTCTGGAAAGCAATCTGCACAACATCCTCAGCTGTGATCGGATCTTGCAGCAAACGGTAGCAGTACGCCAACAGCCTCCGCCGGTATTTGTTGTAGAGCTCCGTGAAGGCCTGGTCGCTACCAGAACGGATCCGGGTCAGCAGATCTTCATCAGACGCAAAGTGCATTGGGTCTCGGTGCAGAGATGAATTGACATCCTTGAGAGGTAAGATGCAAAAACGGGGAAAAACTTGCTGTGTGGGAATCCGGACTATTCCGCGGACAGGGAGCGCTTTGGAAGAACCATCAGAAACCCAACCTCACTCTTCCTTCCCTGAAACCAACGCTTCCCCTGTCTCGAAATCAAACAGCGTAAGGCGCCGGATACGAAAGTATGCCGTCCAGTAATCCCACAATGTCTGAAATCTCTGACGCCTGGCATTGTCTTTTTCGCTTTGAGCAAGAAACAGGTTCGGAATATCGATCTTGCCGATAAGGTAGCGGTCTTTCGCGACATCGAACCGGCGCTGCGCGATGGTATCTGACTTCGCTGCAACGGCGACCTGCCTGCGCAGCAAATTGAGCCGGGAGGCTTGATACAAAACCTCCTGCTCGAAGTCATGCTTCTGCTGCTCCACCGAAGTTTCGATCCGCTTCTGTTCCGCCAGCGCGGCATCGACCGCCGAGCTTCCTGCACCCCAGCGGAACAACGGGACATTGAAGCTCAGCGTAAACTGCTGCTGATCCATCAGGTCATGATAAGCATCGGGCAGGATCTGAGCGCGCTGGTTGAAACCCATCGTCGCCGTCATCGTCGCTCTGAGATAGTTATCCGATTTTGCCTGCGCGACACTCCGGTCGGCCGAGAGTTTCTGAAGTTCGAATTCGACAACGTCGCTACGGTACTGGCGCGCCTGGTCGAGCGCTTCCTTTGGTTCAATCGTGAATTGCGGTATCTCTTCAGGCGGTATCGGGACAACGAACGTGGCTGGCCCCATACCGAGGGCGACCCTCAGGTTCTGCTGTGAACGGTTGAGACCCAGCCTTGCGTTCTCGAGCTGGGTCTGAGCGTTCAGAAATGCGAGTTCACTTTGAAGGAGGTCATTCTCAGCAATCTTCCCGACGTTGTACCGTCCTCTCGATATCTTGTAGAGCGTGTCGTTCACCGCGAGATTGACTGAAGCGTTGCTTTCCGACATGGACGCCAGGTAGAGATCGAAGAACTTGTTCGTCACGTCGCTCGCGCAGTCTTCCAACGCTTCCGCTACTTCACGTTGTGCGATCTTGTACCGGAGTTCCTGGGCATCCATTTCCCACCGCGTGGTATTGATCTGAAAAATCGGCTGGCGCAGGGTCATGATCAGCGGATTGGACCTGTAGTACTGCGACTTCGTTTCGAGCAGATCGATGCGATTCAGTCCCGACGAAAGCGACAGATCGCCTCCAGAGAACGGAATCTTCTGTGTGATCGAGAGATTCAGCGACGAGCTCGCCTGGCTCTGCGGCGTGAACACCGTGCTTCCGTCCGGTAACGTGATCGGCGTTATCGACCGGTAGAATCCCGGTACGTCTCCCTGCAAACTGAGCTGCGGGTAGAGCGTGGCAGAAAACGACCGGTAAGCTGATTGCTTGTTTTCAAATGTCCTGAGAGCCATCGCGGCAAGGGGGCCGCCTGCTCGCGCGAGGCGGATGCAGTCGGTCAATGTGATACGGGTCGTGTCCATCTGCGCCGCGGCTCTGAATGAGCCTGCGAGAAGAAAAAGTGCCAGCAACGAAACGAAACGGTTGTTCATGTGCGCTCTGTCCATAGTTCAATGTGCCGGGGCGCCCGCTTTCGGTTTGAGTGATGCATTACTCGTAGCGGAGGCAGATCACGGGATCCTGTTCCGCGGCCCTGCGAGCCGGAAAAAGACCGAAGGCAATCCCGATGGAGATCGAAATAACAAATGAGAGTAACACGGAGACGGCGGTCACGATCGTTTGAATGCCGGCCAGTTTCTGGATTGCGAAACTCAGGCCGACGCCGAGCAGAATGCCGATGATTCCCCCCGTCACGCTGATCATCGTCGCCTCGCTGAGAAACTGGAGCACGATATCTTGACGGGTAGCTCCCGTCGCGCGCCGGATGCCGATTTCTTTTGTCCGCTCCATCACCGAGGCAAGCATGATGTTCATGATCCCGATGCCGCC
>DOWV01000130.1:0-1884 GCA_003519375.1 Bacteroidota bacterium | reverse complement strand
TTCATGATCCCGATGCCGCCGACGATAAGGGAGATCGAAGCGATTGCCCCCAGGACGATGTTGAAAATCTCCTTGGTCCGCTGCTCCTGCCTGAGGAGTTGTTCCGGAATCGTGACCTGAAAATCGACCACGTTGTTGTGGCGCCTCTCGAGCATCCTGCTGATCACTTCCGCCAGGCTGGCCATTTGTTCGGTGTTTGAGACCCGGACGACGAGGCGGTCGAGCTGGTGGTAGTTGACGGGCTTTTTCGGTTCAGAGTCATCAGAGCCTCCCGAGGCCCGGGAAGCCCGCTGAACGTCCAGTCGGGTGACAAGCGTCCGGTTCTTGTAGCGCAGCAGGAGGGCGCTGACGGGCGTGTAAATGTCGTAGTTGTAGTCGCGCAATCCAAGGTGCTGGATGCTTTGCTTGGTGATCGTTCGTTCCTGCAACACACCGACAACGGTGAGCCACAGGTTACCGCACTTGATCCTCCCGCCGATTGGATCCTGTTTTGCGAAGAACTTCGTTTTGATGGCGTGGCCGATGACCGCCACAGGCGATGCGAGCTCCATGTTCTTCCTCGAGAAAATGCGGCCGCGTTCAAGCACAAAATCAGTCGCCGCAAAATAAGTGGAATCAACGCCGACGAGCTTGCTGGTCCGCTTCAGTCCTTCGCGCAGCACCATCGTCTCGACGACAACTTCCGGACTTGTGAATTCCACGTCGGGCAATGTTCGCCGTATACTCTCTGCATCCTGCAATGTGAGACCCGGGCTGAAGCGTTTCTTCTCGGTCTTCTTCGCCAGCTCATCTTCTTCGACCTTCCCTTCTTCCTGCTCGACTATCGGCGTGATGATGATATTGCTGGCCCCGAGGAGTTTCATCTGTTCCAGGATTTCCTGCTTTGCTCCGGTTCCGACGGCAAGCATAGAGATGACCGATCCGACGCCGAAAACAATGCCCAGCGAAGTGAGAACCGCCCTGAGTTTGTTATGCGATATCGCCTCGATGGCGATCCAGAGACTCTGCGTGATGTGGTCGATCATAGAGGTAGAAGAATTGAGAGACTGCGATTACGCATCCGGATTATTTGGACGCCGTCAACATGACAAACTTCAGCTTTTCCGGCTCTGCGGGTGACGAGAGAAGCAACTCATCCTTCTCTGTCACGCCTTCGAGCACAACAGTTGCGTTGTCGTTCATCGCTCCCAGTTTCACTTCCTGTTTGATCGCGTCACCGCCGTTCTTCTTGTAGACAAATGTCACCGATCCTTCCGTATGAACGCACTCCAGGGGAATGGAGAGCACATCATCAAGCTGCGACACGAGAATTTCATTGGCGGTTGTCATTGATGGACGAAGTGTTGTATCGGTTTGCTGAACGCGGATCTTCACCTCAAAAACCTTCGAATCGGAGTTGGGCCTCTGCTCCCCGATATTGGCTACGTTCGTGACAAGACCTGTGAGGGGTTTGTTCGGGTCGGCATCGAGCTTGAGTTTTACCTTCTGACCGGCGGCAATTTTCTGAATGTCGACTTCATTGACATATGTAATCGATTCCATCTCCCGGAGATCGGGAAGCGTCGCGACGACCGGATCCCACGAGTTGACGGTGCTCCCAACGACCTTCTTCTTTCCGTTCCATTCACGGGCATAGGTGACCATGCCGTCGGCCGGCGCCTTGATGGTGAATTCGTTGGTTGTCTTCACGTAGATTTCCATCCGCTGCCGCTCTTTCATGAAGTCGGCTTCCACAGCCTGCATTTTTGCTATCGCCTGCTGTGTTTTGGTAACATAGTTTTTCTTTGCCTGTTCATAGTTTCGTTTTGCGCGTTCATGCTCGATCTCCGCCTGACGTCGCATGGCCGGCGCTTCGTACGCCGACTGGTCGACAACAATGCGTTT